>DATHOB010000399.1:0-4088 GCA_035485355.1 Opitutales bacterium
AGAAAGAGGGTGGCCTTGAAGCACGCATGCATGGCGAGGTGGAACATGGCCAAACCCGGATAACCGAGGCCCACCGCCGTGGCCATGTAGCCCAGGTGCGATAGCGTCGAATACGCGAGTATCTTCTTAATGTCCGTCTGCCCCAGTGCGCACAACCCGGCAAACGCCGTCATCGCCGCGCCGCTCCACATGATCCAGTGCAGCGTCTCCGGCGCGAGAAGGAAAAAGACGCGGGTGAGAAAATAAATGCCCGCGGCGACCATCGTCGCGGCGTGGATGAGGGCGGACACCGGCGTCGGGCCGGCCATGGCGTCGGTCAGCCACACTTGCAAGGGGAATTGCGCGCTCTTGCCGATGAAACCGCACATCAACAACGAACCAATGCCGATCGTGAGCAAATGCGGATTTGCGGCGGTTAATTTCCCCAGTTCGGCGAGGTTCACCGTGCCGTAGTGATTCCAGCACCAGACAATGCCGAGGATGAAGCCAAAGTCGCCAATGCGGTTGACGATGAAGGCCTTTTTCGAAGCCATGTTGGCAAAGTCCGTCTTGAAATAATGCGCAATCAGCAGATAAGAGCTGAAACCGACGAGCTCCCAGAACACAAAGAGCATCACCAGATTGTCCGCCAGCACGATGCCCAGCATCGAAAACATGAAGATGGACAGTCCGCCAAAGAAACGTCCTTTGCCCTCGTCATCCGCCATATACCCGACGCTGAAAAGCTGAATCCATGAGGCGACAAAAGTCACCACCAACAGCATGAGCGCCGCCTTGCCATCAAAATTAAACCCCATCGAAAAACCATAATTGCCGAAGCGGAACCATTCGCAGGAGGCATGCAGGTCCTTGCCATCCCAGATATGCAGCGCGTACAGCGCCAATCCCGCGATGATGAAGCCGACCAAAGTGGATAATCCCGCGGCCAGGTTGCCCCGCCGACGCAGAAACAGCATGATGACCACCGCCGAGCAAAGCGGCAGCAGCAGGATATCGGTCAAAATGGAGATCAAATCCATGCGGGGAAAAATCAATGTTTCAGGTAATTCAACTCGTCCACCTCAACCGTGCGGCGGCGGCGGTAGAGCGCGACGATTATGGCCAGCCCAACGGCGACTTCCGCCGCAGCGACCGTGATGATGAAAAAGACGAAAAGCGCGCCGTCCATGGTGTCGTAAAAACGCGAAAACGCCACGAGCGCGAGAGTCGAAGCCGTAAGCATCAACTCGAGGCACATATAAATGACCAGCGTGTTCTTGCGCAGCAACACACCGAAGAAGCCGATGGCAAATAGAATGCCAGCGACGGTCAGGTAGGCTTGAAGTCCGGGTTGCATGGTGAAAATATTAGCGCAGCGGATCGCCACTGGGCGGTTTGGTGCCGTCGACCATCGGACGTTTGCTTAGGACAATGACACCAACCATGGCGATCAGGAGCAAAAAGCCCGCAACCTGGAACGGCAGCATATAGCGGGTGAAGAGGCCGAAGCCGAATGTCTTGGCCGCGGTCGCATAGGCCAGTGGGGCTTGATCGGTGGGCAATTGCTGGATGGCGGGCAAATCCGTAACATTGGGATATTGATGCGCCAGCCAGATAGCTCCGCCCGCCAGTGCCACGAGCGCGGCCACGCCAAACACCAAGTTCATCTCCGTCACGTGAATCCGCCGTGCGGTGGTATCAAGCAACATGATGATAAAAAGGAACAGCACCATCACCGCGCCCGCATAAACTACGATTTGCAACACCGCCAGAAAGTAGGCTTGCAGCAACACAAACAGCACCGCCACTCCGCTCAGCGCGACAATCATGCACATCGCACTCGTCACCGCCTCGCGATTGAGCACGACCAGCAGCGCGGCCAAAATGGTCAGCGCGGAGAAGAAATAAAAAAGGAAAGCGGACATGGCGCAGGGCGGCGGAAGTTTGGGCGCAAAGGTTGGGATTAAGCGGGTGTGGTTGAGTTAATCGAGGAAAAAAGGATTTGCCGCCTAGTGGTGCGCGCCGCCTTCGGCGTGGGCTTTTTCGGCGGCGAGTTTTTTATCCCACTTCAAGTGCGCATCGGGGCGCGTGCCGCCCAGTTCATAAAGCTTGGCCTTGTTGTTGATGAACTGACCACGGCTCGTTCCCGTGATGGAATAGATATCCTGCAGCCAGATGGCCTCCTCGGGGCAGACTTCCTCGCACAAACCGCAGTAAATGCACCGAAGCATATTGATATCGAATTCCTTCGGAGCCTTTTCCACGTTGGCATTTGGCGCATCAAAAGGAATCGACCCGGGAGTAATACGGATGGCCTTCGGCGGGCAGACGAATTCGCACAGTTGGCACGAAACGCATTTTTCGCGACCGTTCGGGTCTTTGACCAAGGTCGGCGCGCCCCGGTAGCCACGCGGCAGCGTCGGGCGCTGCTCGGGGTATTCGAGCGTTTCCTTCCTCCGGAACATATTGGCAAATGTGATGCGCAAGCCGCCGAGGATTTGCGGCAGGTAGGTGCGTTCCCAAAAAGTGAGTGGCTTGCGTTCGAGGACTTTGGCCATGGTAGTGCGCAGGTTAGGTAATCAAGCTTTCGGGAAGAGGGCGAAGAAGATGAGATACGCGGCAAAATTCGCCACTGCCAGCGGCAGCAGGACATTCCAGCCGAGCTTCATCACCTGGTCGTAGCGGAAGCGCGGCAGCGTCCAGCGAATCCAGATGAAGAAAAAGACAAAGCACACGACCTTGGCGAGGAACCAGATGATCGTCAGCGCCGAGCCGAAAAGATTATGCGGCCAAGGGTCGGGAAAGCCGGGGAGAAAATTCCACCCGCCCAAAAACAATATGACGAACACCGCCGAGCCCACAATCATGTGCGCGTATTCCGCAATGAAGAAAAATCCGAACTTGAAGCTGCCATATTCGGTATGGAAGCCACCCACCAGATCCGTCTCCGACTCGGCCATGTCGAATGGCAGCCGATTCGTCTCGGCAAATATGCAGATCAAGAAGATAAGCGCCGACACCGGCTGCCAGATGCATAGCCACAGGCCATCTTGTGCTTGCACGATACTCGTCAAATTAAGCGGGCTGACCACACCGGGGCGGCTCGACCACAGGAAAATGGGCAGCAGCGCCACGCCCATCGCCAGTTCATAGGAAATCAATTGTGCCGAGGCCCGAATGCCACCGAGGAAGGGGTACTTGCTATTAGAGGCCCACCCCGCCAGCACCAACCCATAAACGCCGAGTGAGCTGATGGCCAAAATATAGAGCAGTCCGATATCCAAATCAGCCAGCACCAGCGGATAGGCTGAACCATCACCCGCCCACCACAGGCCAAAAGGCAGCACCGTGCAGGTTAGCAGCGCGCAGACCAGGGAGAGGCATGGCGCGAGCACATAATAAAACTTTTTCACATGGCCGGGCATCACGTCTTCCTTGAATAGAAACTTCAAGCCGTCCGCCATGGGTTGCGAAAATCCGATGCGCTGGAGCATGTTTCCGGCCACCGGAATGTAGGCGAGGATCGGCAATTGCGTGCGGTTCGGCCCGACGCGGTTCTGAATCCAACTGCTGATCTTGCGCTCCGCCAGCACCGCATATGCGCACATCCCCATCAGCACGCTGATAACCACCAGCGGGCAGACCAAATATCGGAGAATGAATAGGAAAAAGGCTTCCATGATGGAAATTTAACCGGCTTTGACGGCGGTGAGGGCGGACGGATCAAAATGCAGCGACTTGCCTTCGTTAAACGCTAGATGCGCCCATGCTGTGGCTTCGAGCACCCGGCCTTGCATGCCGATGCTGCCCCATGTCCAACCCGCGAGTTGCGGGATCGCCGCGGCAATTTGCGGCCACAAAAATTCCAACGACATCGGCGTGGCAGTAGTGCCAGTCACGCGCGCCAAAAGTTGGCCAAGCATAATCATGTCCGGTGCGGTGCCGGCCGGGCCGGGCACGGCTTGGAAAAACCGCTGCACGCGCCATTGTTGGTTGACGAAGCTGCCGGTCTTCTCAAACACGGTCAGTCCGGGCAGCACCACTTGCGCCAGGTCGCTCGTAAGGTTGGCGTGCGTGCCGAGGTAAATCACCTGCACGCGGCGCAGCAA
>DATHOB010000400.1:0-6519 GCA_035485355.1 Opitutales bacterium
CACCGCCAGCATCGCTGCCAGCAGTACCGGAAAAACCAAAGCGTGGCCGATTTCCATCCACCCTTGCTCCTGTAGCGCAAACCATTCACTGCCGGCAGTGATTGTCCCAATTACTATCAGCAAGGCCCACCAAGCTTCGCCAAAACGTTTCTGCCGGGACCAATCCCGCCCCACTACAATCAAAACCGCACTCAGCCCAGCCAGCAGACCGCCAGCGACTAACTGTCGTGTAAAATTCACCTGCCATTGATCGAAGCCGAAAACATGTCGCATGAAAAATGAATTCTCCACCATGTTTTGAAAAGAACCACTCATCATCGTGTGCGGCACCCAATCGGTCGCGCGCCACGCATAGCTCCAACCGCCGCAGCTGAAAAAGAACCCTCAAATCGGTATCCACAGGCATAAAAACCCACCCGCCAGCCAACCTCCGGATTGCGCGAGCCATTTGCACGCAATCCGCCATTCCGTCGCGGGCGGGCGGAATCGGGCTTGGCGAAGAAAACTTGCCGTCAGATAAATTGTAATTACCCCGACCGCCGCCAGCAGTGGCTCCGGCTTATCCAAAAAGGCCACCGCCAAACCCAGGCCCAACACGCCAAACCACGCTTTCCGCGCCGACCGCAAGTGCCGCAGCAAACCCCACACAACCAATAATACCCCCGCGAAACCATAGGTGGCTTGCGCGGCGTAAGGGCCCATAAAATTGTAATTGGCGACAATGCCGTAGTGCGCGAAGGCAAACACACAGATAAAAACCACGGTGCAAAGCCACCCCGACCAGCGGTTACCCAATTCGCCAAAGATGGCGCGGATCAACCACACCACCAGCGCCGTCACCGCAACATTTATCCACGCCACCGTATCGATCCCCACCCCAAAAATGCGAAAACCTGCCGCCTCCACCAAATGCGGCAGCGGCCCGTACCAGCTCATGACCCGGTCATAGAGCAAATCCCCTTCGGAAAGCCGCCACGCCACATACAAACTGCGTGGGAAATCAATCAGCGGATCCATCCACCGCAGCCAGCTCTTCTCTAACAGGAATAAAAACAGCGCGGCAATGGACAATGGTTCCATCATGGCCAACGTCGATTGCCACCATGGGGAATGCCGGGCGGGGGGTGCGGAAATCTCCGGGGTACGGGTCTCCGGTCCGGCATGGTCATTCGTTTTCATTTTTTGACCGCAATGATGAAATAGGCTACTCCGCGGTCATCGCGGGCGGCCAGCGCCTGAGCAAATGATTTTTTTAAGAGTGAAGGTGCGCAGCGCCGTGGGGAAAAAATCCATCTGCCAAAAATCCACTTGGTAATTTTAGCGGGAGCCGCGAAGATCAGCCATTTTTCGTAAGTATGAAACGCAGGGCGGCTGATAATGTAATCCACCCGCACAACTTCAAAGCCCGCTCCGGCCAGCCGCTGCTCCCAGGTTTCACGTCCATTCACATGGTAATGCCGAAAAATCCGGTTGAGGGTGCGGATGTACGCTTGGGCAAACCGGCGCAGCCCAAGTTGGGAAAAGAATTTTTGAAAATAGGAATCCTGATTATAACGCTCGCTCGGCACAGTCAGGAGCAAACGACCGCCCGAGGCCAATACACGCGAAGTTTCCGCCAACGCACGGTCAAGGTCTGGTATGTGCTCCAAAACACTGTTGCAAATCACCGTCTGAAACTTGCCGGCTCGAAATGGCAACTCCGTGGCACTGGCCAGCAAAACCGTTTGGTGGGCGCCGCGCTTGCGGGCTTGCCCAACTTCCGCCGCATTCCCATCGACCCCGACATCTAAAACCGGGCCAAAAACCGCCTGCGCAAAAAAGCCGTCACCGCAGCCCAAATCCAGGACTGGATGGTTTAATTTTTCCCGGGCGAAACATTCGCACTCAAAACTGCGCCATAAAGCATGGGCCGCGGGATGGCAGGGGAGATAATAATCAAAAAATTCCTGCCGGGTTTTCATTGCTGGCCTGGGCTGGCATGCGGATGCGGGGTGAATTGGCGGAGGGCTGTCCCCATCATAGAGCCAATGCCCCGACAAGCAAGCGGGCAAGTGCCATGAGGCCGGTGCTCTCACCGCAATTTTTAACTCGAAACCCGGTGGTCAAAACCCGACACTGGCCGGATGGATCCAACGCCGGAAGCCTTGCTCAATGCGCTGAAAACCGTGAAATACCCGGGCTTTAGCCGCGATATCGTCTCGTTCGGCCTCGTGCGCTCGGCCACCGCGCAGGATGGCAAGGCGCTGGCTCGCCTTGAAATCACCACCGCCGACACCGACATGCCCAAGAAGCTGCATGACGCAGCCGTGGCAGCACTGCGCTCAGTACCGGGAGTGAAAAGTGCGGAGGTTGAAGTCGCCGTCAAAATTCCGACCAAAACGCCGGGGGCGGGGGTGACAGCCGCGGGGACTTCGCAATTGCAAAAAGTCCGCTACCGCATTGCGGTGGCCAGTGGCAAAGGGGGAGTGGGCAAAAGCACGTTCGCCGTCAACCTTGCGTGCGCGTTTGCCCATTTGCTCGCGAAGGGCAACCGGCCACGCGGCGTGGGTTTGATGGATTGCGATATCTATGGTCCGTCGGTGCCGCTGATGCTCGGCGTCAACGTGCGCCCGGAAATTGAGGACGAGATGCTCATCCCGGTGGAAAATTTTGGCGTGCGCATGATGTCGCTTGGCTTGCTGATTGATGACCACACGCCGGTCGCCTGGCGCGGGCCGATGGTGATGAAAACCATTCAGCAATTTGCCACCCAAGTTGCCTGGGGTGAGCTGGAAATCCTGGTGGTGGATTTGCCGCCCGGCACGGGCGATGCACAAATCACCCTCGCGCAAACGGTGCCGCTATCCGGCGTGGTGGTGGTCACGACACCCCAGTTGGCCGCGGTATCCGTGGCCCGGCGCGGCGCGATGCTCTTCGACAAGGTAAACGTGCCGCTGCTCGGCGTCGCGGAGAACATGAGTTTTTTGGAAAACCCGGACGGGACGCGCCAATTCATTTTTGGCGAAGGCGGCGGCCCGCAAGCGGCGGAAGATTTGCAAACCGAGTTCCTCGGCCAAGTGCCACTCGACCAGCGGGTGCGGGTGGGCGGCGACCGCGGCATACCGCTTGTGGTAAGTCATCCCAATACGCTGCCCGGCCAGGCATTTTTGGGCATTGCGGCCCGCCTGCTGAAAAAACTGGACGACGGATTAACAAAACCCTTATAAGGTTATTCCCTTGTTTTTTCGCATTAGCGCAGCTTAAATTCCCTTGCCACTCTTTTTTGACATTGCCGTAACACTTACGCCTTGTTAAATAGGAATGACAATGGCCCAATCTTCCATGTTGGCTTTTGGCCGGTATTCCGCCATCCCCCATTCCCGTTTGCTCGACGAGAAGATGAAGACCCCCGACGCCTCCACCACCCCTGGCTCCCACGATTTCGTTATTCGCTCCAGCGTTTACCAGGAATTCCTGGCCGAGCGCGAGGAGATCCTCCGCCATAAATGGTTGCAATCGGAAAAAGCGGGGCACGATGTGGGCTTTGAAACGGCGCTCCTCGACTGGATGCGCAACCACCGCGACAAATGGCGGGCCAGCCGCCGCACCGGCAACACCAGCGCCGGCTTGAATCTAAGCAATTAAGCTAAGGAAAGGAGCTGAGGAGTAGAGGAACAAGGAACAGAGGGAATGAATCCCTTCGACTCCGGAAAAGCTAAATATTCAGAGGCATTGCCATCGCCGAAATATGGCACCCCCGGTTTGCTCTTGTGAGCCTTAGTCCCTGAAGCTTAGAGCTTCACTTCTTTGTGCAGCGTGTGGCGACGAAGAAACTTGTTGTATTTCTTCTTCTCCACCTTCTCCTGCTTCACGCGTTTATTGCGCGTGGAAAAATAGCGGGAGGGCGGTTTGCCTTCCTTGCGGGCTTCCGAGCATTCCAAACAAATGAGTTCGCTGGCCATGGTCTGATAAAGGTTAGCCCGCCAGCTTGGCAAATCCCCCGGCCTAGGGCAATAGCAAAGAATGGGCGTATTTCACCTACCGCTTGTTGGGTTGCTTCCCGCAAACGCCCCCGACATAGTCCGGGGGCCGTGAACCTCTACCTCCTGCGCCATGCCGAGGCTGAACCGGGTGATGCCGATGCCGACCGGCGACTCACCCGCAAGGGTGAAAAGCAGGTGGACCAACTGGCCACCTTCCTGCGCAAACACGAAGTGGAACTCGATATCCGCGAAATCTGGCACAGCCCGTTGGTGCGCGCCGTGCAAACCGCCGAGATTTTCAAGCAGGAGCTCGAATTGCCGACTCCCCTCCTCGAAGCTCCCGGCCTGCGCCCGGAAGACGACCCCCGCCCGATGGCCTTGCGCTTGGCGTGCTCGCGGAAATCCGTCCTCGTCGTCGGGCATAACCCTCATTTCGAATCCCTCGCCTCCTGCCTGCTGAGCGGCAGCACCGAGCCGGTGCTGATTGATTTCAAAAAATGCGGCTTGCTGCATCTGGAACGGGCCGAAGACCCCGGACGCAACCGACCCCTTGGCCATTGGATACTTGTGTGGTATCTTATACCACGTCTGTTGTGACTTTTTCATCCTCAACCCACTTATTACCATGATCGACCTTATTAAAAAAACCATGCTGGCTGGCATCGGAGCCACGGTGACCACGAAGGAAAAAATCGAGGGCGCGCTCCACGAATACGTTGAAAAGGGCAAGCTCTCCGGCCAAGAGGCCAAAAGCCTGGCTGACCGCATCATCGCCGACGGCAAACAGGAATACGAGCAGGCCCGCGATGATTTGGGCAAAAAATTTCAAGAGTTGCTCTTGAAATCCAAGCTCGCCACGCGCGATGAACTTGCCGCGTTGGAGAAACGCCTGGTCCACCTCGAAGCCGCCCATACCGCGAAGCACGAGCCCAAATCCGAGCACGGGACGCACAAACACTAGGTTTGGGATTTCGCCGGATAAAATTCGCCCTCGCTCCGCTATTTCACTGTGCACCTGAATCCGCTTCAACCGATTCGCAACCTCATACGGTTCACGGAAATCGTGACCGTCCTGATTCGCAATGGCTTTCGGGAATTTCTCGAACAAATCGAGACGCCGCCAACCTGGCTCAACCGGCACACGCCTTTGCGCGTGGAACGGCTGAACGTATGGCAGCGCATCCGCGTCACCGCGGAGGAGCTGGGGCCGACCTTTGTCAAATTTGCCCAAGTGCTCAGCACCCGTGGCGATGTGCTGCCGGAGCCATTGATCCGCGAGCTGAAATTGCTGCGGAACAAGGTGAAGCCTGTGCCGTGGGAGAAAATCCGCCCTGTGCTCGAGCGGGAATTGAAAGGGCCCGTCAGCGAGATTTTTGCGGAGTTCAACCCGGAGCCCATCGCGGCGGGCTCCATCGCGCAAGTTTACAAAGCCCGGCTGCATTCGGGTGAATGGGTGGCGGTCAAGACCCAGCGTCCGAATTTGCGCAAGGCCATGAAGTCGGATTTGGAGATCATCCATTGGTTTGCGCAACAGATGCAGGTTCACCTGCCCGAATTGCGCGCCTACGACCTGCCCACGGTGGTGGATGAAACCGGCGAAAATATGCTTTTGGAACTCGATTTTACCATTGAGGCCGGCAACTCGGTTTATTTCAACTCCACGAATCCCTACCCGCAGGAAGTTTTTGCGCCCATCGTCTATGATGCCTTTACCACTCCGCGGGTGCTGGTGCTGGCGTGGGTCGATGGCGTGGATCCGTCTCAAATCGATTTGCCCATGCCCGAACGCAGCCGTCTGGCCGCAGTCGGCGGTCGGTCGGTGTTTCATCAGATCATGATGGCCGGGTTTTTTCACTCCGACCCGCACTCGGGCAACCTGCTCATCACCCCCGACGCCCGCATCGCGCTGATCGACTGGGGCCAGGTTGGCCAGCTCACCCGCCATATGCGCTATTTTCTGGCCGACCTTTTCGCCGCCATTGGAGAAGACGATTCGGAGAAAGTGGTGCGGGTAGTCCTGGCCAACGCCCTCACCAAACGGCGGGTTGACCCCGTGCGCCTGGAAAAAGATGTGCGGATGATGCTCCGAAAATATACCGAGGAGGAAAAAGGCCGCGAGATCGGCCGCATTATTCTCGATCTGTTATATGTGTTCGGCTCCAACGGCATCCGCCTGGCCCGCGATTACTCCATGCTCGCCAAGGCCGTGCTTGCCATTGAGGAAGTCGGTGAAACGCTCGACCCGCAATTTGACATTCGCTCCATCTCCGACCCGTTTCTCAAGGACCTCAACATGGAGCGCTGGCATCCGCATACCCTGGCGCGGCTGCTCTATTGGGATTGGCGCTCGGCGCTGCGCCACGCACGGGAAGTTCCCGGCACGATGCTGCGCCTGCTACGCAATCTGGAGGAAGGCGAATTCAGTATCAATTTCGTCCATAAAGGTTTGGACGGGCTGCGCACAGCCTTTGAACATGGCGTCAACCGTCTGGTGCTCGCCATCATTATCGCAGCCACCCTATTGTCCTCCTCGCTCATCGTCTCGCGCGTCAGTCGA
>DATHOB010000401.1:0-14081 GCA_035485355.1 Opitutales bacterium
GGTGGTGGTGTCGGACAGATTGTTGAAACTGCCGGTGCCGCCAGTTTGCACCTGCCATTGATAACTTAGGGAAGTGCTGCCCGTGGCCAGAACGTTGAAAGTTACGTTGGCGGCGCTGGAACTTATCCAGGCATTCTTGCCGGTTGGCTCGGCAATAATGATTGGGGTGGCCGAAGAATCCGCCACCACCGCGACGCCATATGGGTCGTTTAGGCCGGTGATCAAACTCGCGTTGACTGTGGCTCCTGCAGCGGTGTATTCGCCCACGGCGTTGTTGGTGGTGCTGGAGATAAACAATGCATTGCCGGGCATTGCAAAATCAAACGGCAAGGCCAGGCCGGTAAGTAAAGAAGCATTTACAGTTGCGCCGGCGGTGTTGTACTCGCCGATGGTGCTATTGCCGCGGTTGGCTACGAAGAGGTTGGAGCCCGAGCTGACGATGCCGAAGGGATTGCTCAAACCAGTGATAAGGGTGTCATTGATATCGGTGCCGCTCATCGAGTATTCCCCGATAGTGTTGTTGCCGTTGTTGACGACAAAAAGATTGGAGCCGGAAACGGCAATGGACACCGGGTCGTTTAACCCAGAAATCAGCGTGGCGTTAATGGTGGTGCCGTTGGTGGCATATTCGCCAATGGTGTTGCCGCTGGAGTTCACCACGAAGATGTTGTTGCCCGAAATGGCGAGGTCCACCGGGCCGTTCAGTCCAGAAATCAAAGTTGTGTTTACAGTTGAGCCATCCAAACCGTAGGCGCCTACGGAGTTGGAGCCTTTGTTGGCGACGTACAATACTCCATTGGCCGCTTTCAATCCGTGGGGATGGTTTAATCCCGTTACCAAAGTGGAGTTAATCACGGTGCCATTGATGGCGTAGGCGGCAATGTTGCCCGCTGTGGTTTCCGCCACGAAAACATCCTGGGCGTGCGTGGTGGGGGAGAAGAAATCCAGCGCCAAAAGCGCGCCAGCCCATAATGGTACAAAGAAAAAACGAGTACGGACGAAAGCAGGGATGTTCATGGCAATAAGGGTGCTAAAAAATACCGTTAAATATCAACCAAACGCGCCCGCAAATGTGGGCATTTCCAAAAATGAAATCATGTTAAAAACCACTCCTAAAGTAAAGAACAAACGGCCCCGTTAACGATAGATTATGATTGGGTTACGTGATTTTGGAAGTTGCTCATAGGCAACTTGTCCCGATGAGTTTACGAGCTGCCCGGTGCGTGCTGGTCGAGGCCGCGTCGCGCCGGAATGCGGCGGGTGGCGATGGTTTCCTCCAGGCGCTTGAGGGCGTCGGGCACCCAGGCGCGGGAGGCGGGAGGGTGATTCAAATGGTAAACAATCGCGCGACCGTGGACAAATTTGCGTTTACGGCCGAGGTGATAAAGGCGCGCGGCAAGGTCGCTATCTTCCTTGCCCCAGCCTTCGTAGGATTCGTCGTAGCCGTTGACGGCGACCAAGTCTTTTTTCCAAATGGCGAGGTTGCAGCCGAGTATGCCGTTAAGATTCTGATCGCGGCGGATGACTGGCCACGGCAGGCGAAAGGACTTGAATAATCCGGAAATTTTCCCGGTCAAAGCCAGTTGCGCGAGGGATTTTTTTCCGGCGAGGACATCGGCCACGGAGTCTTCTTCCACAAAGCATCGGCGGCACTGAACGAAATAATTTTCCTCAGCAAGGACGCGGTGGTCGGAAGCAAATTTTTCACTGGGCAGGCAATCGCCGTCGAGAAACACCAAGTAATCGCCTTGGGCCGCGGAGATGGCGGTATTGAGCGCGCGCGCGCGGCGAAAGCCTTGGTGCTCCTGCCAGGCATGGCGGAGAGGCATGGGTGCGCGTCTTTTCCAGGTCTCCACCACGTCGCGGGTCGGCGGGCCGGAGCCATCGTCCGCCACGACCAACTCATCGGCCAATTGCCTCGCCCGGCATAGCCGCGCTAGCACCGCGTCGAGGGCGACAGGGTTTTCGTAGGTGTTAATGACGACGGTAAGGCGCACGGCGGTATAATTATTTTTTGCCTGCAGATTTTTTTATTTCATCTTCATACAATTTTGTATGCCGAAAGAGCGCGGAAAAGCTCTGGAAATAAGCGATATAAAATCCGGGGTAGCCATCGAGAAAGCCCAGACGCAAAAAATAGCAGCGAAAAAACCGCCACTGGCAACGGAAGATGGTGCCAAAGGCGGACCAGCGGGCGTTTTTCGCCTGGAGGTTTTTCAGGAAATAGTTGGCGTAGTAGGGGAGTTTTAGCAGGTGATGGTCGAGGTCGCGGTAGCTATAATGATTCAGATCGCCAGCGAGTTTAGCGGAAGGGCCATCCAGCTGCATTTGATCGTGTTCGGAGGTGCCGCCCCATTGGCCCTTGCCGCGGCGGATGAGGCGCAACGACCAATCGGGATACCAATCGCCGTGACGAATCCAGCGGCCCAGAAAAAACACACAGCGGGCAAAATACGCGCCGGAAAATTTTGGATCATCACGCTGGATGAACTCGCGCAGGTTGGTGGCGAGTTGTGGCGTGAGTTCTTCGTCGGCGTCGAGGCAAAGAATCCACGGTTGGGTGACGTAGCTGAGCGCGAGGTTTTTTTGGTCGCGGTGACCTTGCCAAGGATGTTCGTACACCCGTGCCCCATACCGTTGAGCAATGGCGGCGGTGTCGTCCGTACAATCATTGGTGACAACCACAATTTCACGAGCCAGGGGTGCGGCGCTGTCGAGGCAGCGCGGCAGGTTGGCGGCCTCGTTGTGGGCGATGAGCACGAGGCTCAGCGGCAGTTTTTCAGCGACGTTCATGGGGACACGGTTGCGGGGGCGGCGAGCGATCTTTGGATGCAGGCCCAGACTGCGCCGGGGGTGATTGCAGCCATGCACGGGCTGGCGGCGTGGCAATCATGCCAATGGCCGCTGCATGAACAGAGGCCACCTTGCACGACTTGGTGTTGCGTGCCCAGCGGCGCCCAACGCGAGGCGGCAGTTGCACCGAACAGGCCGATGGTGGGAATGCCCAAACCGGCGGCGAGGTGCAGCGGCGCGGTGTCGGGTGAGACGAATAACCGCGCGCGCGAAGTAACAGCGAGGAACATATCCAGTGGCAGCCCGGGCGGGACAGTCGGCGCTTTGGGCAATGCGCCCCACACTTCCGCCAGCAGCGCCTGTTCGCGCGCGCTGGGGCCGGAGGAGAGCGCGATTTCAACGCCCGCAGCATGGGCCCGGGTGTAAAGCTCCACCCAATTCGAAGCCGGCCATTCTTTTTTGGGCTGGCTGGTGGAGAGGTGAAAAATAACCGGATGACCAGGGAATATTTGCGCGGCATCTTTGGCCAAAGCAGGATCAGCGTAGATTTCCAGACGCGGATCCTTTGGAAAGGGTATGTTCCATGCACTCAGCACGTGCAAATCGCGGACGATCTCATGGCGGGTAGCGTCGGCTTCTTCGATGCAGCGGGTATAAGCCAGTCGACGGTAATACGGTCCGTCTACCGGCATGACACCGAGGCGTTCCTTCGCGCCGATGAGGCGACTGAGCAACGCGCCACGGTCGTTGCCGACAAAGTCCACGCTACGGTCAAATTTTTCCTGACGTAACTTTTTAATAATGGGCCAGCTTTCGGACAAACGCGCTTTGCCGCGGGTGCGCGGCAGCGCCCAAACTTTGTCGAGCCAGGGCAAATGGCGCAGGAGCGGAGCGGCATCCTCAGCGACCAGGGCGTGGATTTCGGCGTCGGGCCACTGGTCGCGCAAGGCGCGCAAGGCGGGCACCGCGACGACGACGTCACCCAGATACTTGAACTTGATCGCGAGGAGCTTGAGCTTTGGCACGTGGTTCAAGTTAAAATGCAAACGCGCAAAAGTAAAATACAGAATAGGGGTGGCGGGATCCCTGTTTTCCGTCAGGTCATTTAATCCTGCTAAACAATTTTTTGAATTCTGCAATTTACATTGGATATGCTTACTTTTACTTTGCGCCATGTCCAAATGCATTTCCTTTGAGGCTGAGAATGCGGAAGTTCGCGCATTTTTCGGCTCGCGGCCTGTTGGCTACTTCATCGAAGTCGGCGCCAACGACCCGCAAAACGCCTCGCAAACCTGGCACCTTGAGCAGTTGGGCTGGACAGGCCTGCTGATCGAACCGATGCAGGAGAATCACGAAAAATTACTGGCGCAGCGCCCTAAATCGCGCGCGGTGCGGGCGGCGTGCAGCAGCCCGGATAAGCGCGGAATGGGCGCGTTGAACATCGCCGAGCACAGTTTTCTGAATTGCCTGGAAAAGAACGTGGATGATCAAGGAGTGCAATACAGCAAGACGGAATCGGTGCCTATTGTCACCCTGGATGATGTGCTGAATGAGAAACCGCCGGGCAAGATTGATTTTATTTCCATTGACGTTGAAGGCACGGAAATGGATGTGCTGCGGGGGTTTGATTTGGCGAAGTGGAAGCCAGAATTGCTGGTGATTGAGGACAAGGTCAATAATCTGGAAAAGCACCGATACCTCAGCTCACACGGTTACCGCCTGCTGCGCCGGTTGGGCATCAACGGCTGGTATGTCCCGGTAGGGCACCCGGCCCAATCGTCATTGGGGCAGCGCCTGGAGATTTTGCGTAAATATTATTTGGGCATGCCGTTTCGCAAATACCGCTTTAATCAGCGTGTGCGCCGCCGTTTGGCGAAGAAAAAATGACCGCGCACGCGAATGCAGATTGACGTTGCATGGATAAAATTCCAGTTTGGCGGATGCCCCTACCGGGTTTAGAATTTTTCGGGAAAATCTCGCCAACCGCGCACGTGCTCGTGCTGGACCTGGGGTTCTTGGGCGACACCATCCAGTTGATTCCCGCGCTCGCGGCCATCCGCCGGGCGTTGCCACAGGCGAAGTTGGAGGTGATGGTATCGGAGCATATCATGAGCTTGCTGGCGATTTGTCCGTGGCTGGATGGGGTGAGTGGCTATCCGCGTTTTCCCAAGGGGCCGCGCTGGTATCAAGATTTCGGGCGCATCCAGAAATTGCGCGCGCAAAAATACGATGCAGTCATTAATTTGAATGGCTCCGACCGCTCAAGCATTTTGACCCGGTTCGCCGGTGCGCCGCTGCGGCTGGGCCGAGTGCCGCCCAAGTTATCGAAATTCTGGCCGTATTGTTTCACGCACACAGTGGATGTACCGCGGGGCGGCCAGACCGTTTATCTTCAGCACTTAGATGCGCTGGCGGCGTCCGGATTTCCGGCGACCGCCATCAATGGCCCGGCATTTCCCATTGAAATTCCGGTGGCGACAGTCCAAAAAATCATCGGACTGCTGGGAGATGCGCGGGCGTATGTGCATGTCAGCCCGTTTGCCACGCAGGATGAAAAGGAATTGCCAGCGGATTTGCTGGCGGAATTTCTCAATTGTGCGGCCCGCGCCCGGCCTGATTTGGCTTTTGTGCTCTCCACGGCGCCAAACGATCGGGAGCGTTCGAAACTCAATTCACTGCGCGACAAATTGAATTTTGAGCCATGGAAAGTTTTTGCCGGTGACCTGAATTTGGTGGAATTGACGGAAGTAATGCGGCGGGCGCAGCTCCACTTGGGTGGGGATTCTGGCGCATTGCATGTGGCGTTGATGGCGGGGACGAATACGCTTTCCTGGTGGCGCGATTACGCAGGGCGGGTCGAGTGGATGCCGCCGGGGTCGGGGCACGCGGCGGTCATTGGCCAAACATCACCGGGCGGCCTGCTGGGAATTTCGCGCGTGGCCATGTTGAATGAATTCAATCGGATGCTACCACGGCAGTGAGTGGAAAATTATCCACGGAGGAGTTTACAGTGGCTTGATCCACGCCGCATATTTTTCCCGATTTTCGAGAATGTAGCGGGGAAAGGAATCGTCGAGCGGGACAAAGGCGAGTTCCTCGTTCGTGCCAAACAAGGGCTCGGCGCGGTTCATGCGCTCGGCGATGGACTGGGTGTCGGTGAATTGCGGTTTATTAAATTCTTGGTGGGCATACGCCTGGATTTTGTCGCGAATGCGCTCGGCACCGCCCATGAAAGTGAAATGCCAGCCGCCATTGGGAATGGATCGCTGGCCGCTGTAGCGGACTTCGTCGGCCGTCGAATAATCGCGAAAGCGCACCATGCGCGTGCCGTGCCAGATGCGCGGGTTTTGGGAAACACAGTTCAAGTAATGGCGGTGCAGTGATTGCTCGAATTTCAATATATACGGATGGTGCCTGCGCAAATAACTGCGGTAGCCCAAACCTTTCCAGCGGCAGGCATAATTGACGAGGGCAGAGTTGAGCGCGCCATGTTTGACGCGCGCAACAAAACCGGAATCAAAGGGCTCTTCGCGGCTTATTTTGGATACGGTGGTGGCGCAGGGGATTTCGTCCACATCCGAAACGAGCACCCAATCGTCCGGGCGACAATCGCGCAGGCCGCGGGCGATGGCATTACGCTGAAAGCGTTCGATGGCCCATGCTCCGGAATCTGCCGGTGCGTCGTCCACGACAATATGGGTGATTTTGTCGGCAAAGGCGGAAAAGCGCGCGCGGTTCTCGTGGAAGTGCAGCGGCTTGGGCTGGCCGCTGTGGGTGAGGCTGGCTTCAACAAGGATAAATTTATCCACCACGTCCGCCATTTCGTGCAGGCGCAATTCGAGCAATTCCAGCTCGTTGAAAAAAGTGAAACAGTCGTAAATCATCGGGGCGACGGGTGCGGGCCGGTCGAATATCCTCCATTAACGGCAACGGGCGGTGACGATGAGCGAGCGGCCGGTGAGCACCACGGGATTGTTGTTGTCCGAGGCGAGAGCTTCCAATTCATCGGATAGTGGACGCAATTTGCGGCGGCGGCGTTTGAGCGAGGATTTTTCCACGCAGCGGAAAAGCGGGGAAAGGAACGGGCGCAGGAAGCTGGAAAAGCGCTGGGCCTTGTCGTGGTGCGGCGTGATGTCCTTGAAACCGTTTTCGCGCAAGGCGTGGGCCAGGTAAAAGTACGGAATGGGTGTGATGTGGCGCTCGCCGGGGTAAAAACGCGGGTCGTCGCGCAACGGCAGGGGGTCGAAGTATTCGTAAAATCCGCGGGTGAGGAAATACCAGCGAGAACGCAGATTGAGCACGTTGGGCGTGGAAATGAGCACCAGCGCGCCGGGTTTGGCGACGCGGGCGATTTCCCGCACGACGCGGCGAAAGTTTTCCACATGCTCAAGCACCTCTGTGCAAGTTATGACATCAAATGATTGGTCAGGAAAGGGCAGGGCGTCCTGGTTCAAGTCGACATGCTTGATGGTGAGGCCGGGGGTTTCGTTGTGTTGCGGATTGTAATCGCAACCCTGCGAGGTGACTTGCGGCGCGCGCTTGCGCAGCTCGGCAATCAGGTGGCCCCAGCCCGCGCCGATGTCGAGATGCTCGACCCGACCAGGGGGCAGCATGGGCACAACAATGTTGACTACATAATCAACAATACGCGGTGGCGGTGGTGTTTCCATGGAAGGGGGCATCAAGAAGCGGGCGGTTGCGAGGGTCAACGCTATTTCTGCAAATGCGGGAGCACTTCGCGTTCGATTATTTCCGCGCCGATGTTGGGATAGAAGTGAAAATCCTGATGGTAGAAATTTTTGAGGTCGGCATAGGGGCTGTCGGTGAGGTCCACCACGCCGGGGAAAATTTCGCGCACCTGCGCGCGCCACGCTTCGAAGTCCGCCCACACTTTGAATTTGCGCAGTATGGCCATTTCTTCCGGTTGAATGGGCGGAAGGTAAGCTGCAAATAATTTGCCGCGCGCCAGCAACGCGTCGCGCAAGGCAGTGAGCAAATCGATCCGTTGTTGGGTGAGCCGGTAGGGGCGAAACATGGTTTCGCGCAGCTTGAGCACGTCGGCATGGCGGGCGGCATCCACTACATCGTAATGTTGATACCAGCTGTCGGCCACAAATGTGCCATCGGGCAATTGCTTGGGAGCGAGATGGAAGGTGGCGCTGGCCACGGTTTGCATGGATTGGCCAAAGATCTCTCCGCTGAGGAGATAGGTGAGGGTGTTGTGCCAGTTGAACGTCGGCAACGCATACGCGTTGAACTCGTAGTCATTGCCGAATTCCATGAAATCCAGTTCGACAATGACTGCCGGGGCCGATGGCGGCACGCGACTTAACATAGTGATGACATCTTCGATTTTAAAACCTCCGACTCCGGCGTTAAAGAACGAGTAATTGCTGTGAATCATCCCGGTGGCGGTCATCGCCGCTTTGCTGTTGCCGAGCAGAATGACACTGTCGGGATGGCGCGATAGCCCGAGCACTTTGAATTGTCCTTCGGAAAGGTTGAAGTCGCCGAGCGTGTTGCGGCCAAAATAAGCGTCGGGATCCACAAAATAATTCACCACCACCACCAACGCGATGAGCACGCCCGAAAGACAGGCAAGCGTCACCACATAGCGTCGCCAGGCGAACGAGGGAACAGGGGTGTCGGCGGGAGTTTTCACTGAAAATTAAAATTGATAATATAAAAACTCGGTGACCGAGGTGAGGGAAATGAATGCGGCCATGAAGACCAGGGCCATGCCAATGGCCCACGCCGTCGTGGGCTGCCAGAGCAACCGGTTGCGCCCCAAATTGGGCGTAGTGGAAGGCTGATCCATGCCCAAGACCGGTTGAAAGCGCGAGCAGATGCTTTGCGAGTTGGGCGCGAACAACAAAATGCCGTAAAGCGCAGCCAGCCAGAGCCAGCGTTCGAGGTGAAGTGTGGAGATGACTGTCATTTCATCCGCCACGCGCAATGGGCCGCCGCCGAACATCGCTTCCATCATCGCCAGCGCTGAGGTAAATGTCGTGGCGCGGAACAACACCCAGGCAAATAAAACTGCGAACAAGGTCAGGCTGTGCGCGGTAAGCAAACGCAGCGGGCGCGGAATGCGGGCGAGCCAAGCGAGTTTTTCTTTGGTTTCAATCCACGCGTGGTTGAGCACGAGGTAAAATCCGTGCAGCAATCCCCAGACGACAAACGTCCAATTCGCGCCATGCCACAGCCCGCCCAGGAGCATGGTGGCCATCAAATTCAGGCGCTGTCGCAGGCGGCCGCGGCGGTTGCCACCGAGAGGGAAATACAGATAGTCGCGCAAAAAGCGCGAGAGGGTCATGTGCCAGCGGCGCCAGAATTCGACGATGTTGACCGATTGGTAGGGCGAGTTGAAATTTTGCGGCAGAGTGATGTTGAACAGCCGGGCGAGGCCGATGGCCATGTCCGAATAGCCGGAGAAATCGAAATAAATCTGCACGGCGTAGGCCAGCACCACATACCAGGCATTGGACACCGGTAAAGCGTGGCCCAGGCTGGCGGCGGTGAAGCCTTCGCCAATGCGCACGCTCAACGGGTCGGCCAGCAGGACTTTTTTGGCCAGGCCGAAGGTCAGCATGGTCAGGCCGAGGGCGAGGTTTTCCCATTTTGGGCGGGCGACTTCGGGCCGGGCGAATTGCGGCATGATCTCGCCATGGTGGACGATGGGGCCGGCAATGAGCTGCGGGAAAAAAACGACAAAGAGCACGAAACGCAGGAAGCCGCCAGTGGGCACCAGCCCGCGGGAACAATCCACCAGGTAGCCGATTTTTTGGAAGGTGAAAAAAGAAATGCCCAACGGCAGGATGACATTGCCGACCACCCAGTCCGCACCGAAAAGCGCGTGGATATTGGCGACAAAAAAATTCGCGTATTTATAGTAGCCGAGAATGCAGAGATTCGCTCCGACACCGAGCGCCAACAGCATGCCGACAGGTAATTTGGCTGCCGCCCGTTGCGCGAGCAACCGGCCCCAACTGTAATTGAGCACCGTCAAAGTAACGATCAGGAGTAGATACCACGGGTTCCACCAGCCATAATAAAAGAGCGAACAGGCGATGAGCCAGAGTTGGGCGGTGCGCAGCCCCGCCCACCGCCCGCACAGGAACCACCCGGCCAGCGTGACGGGTAGAAAAAAGAGCAGGAATTCGTAGCTATTGAAAAGCATGGGAGGCGCAACCCGCGCGGCACGCTAACCAACGCCACCGCCGCGCGGCAAGGGTGAAAGCGGGTGGGGGATTCTGGCTTTGGTCTTGCTTGCATCCTTCTTCCGCAGGCAAACTTCCTCCTTCGCCAATTCATGGAATATCCCCGCCAGACGAACAACCTCATCGCCGCCTTGCGCGGGCTGCCGGAGGACCGCAGCGTGGCGAAGCTGCGCCCGGCATTTGAATTGGGGAGTTTGATTGAAGTGCTGGAGCAGAAATACAAAATCGGCCAGGAGAAAATCGAGGACACGATTGCGAAGCACTGGGCGTCACTCGTCGGCGAGCACGCCGCGCACCGGAGCACACCGCAACGGGTGGTGGGTGGGGCGATATTGCTGGTGCAGGTGAACAACCCGATGCTGCGGCAGGAGATGCAATTCCAGCAGCATAAAATCCTCCAACGGTTGCATCAGCTGCCCGGCGGCGGGGTCATCAAGGCGCTGAACTTCCGCGCTGGCTGAGATGGTTAAGCAGAATTTCTTGCGGCTTGGCTTGTTGTCCGGCCTGCTTCTTCAGCGTCCAGTCAATATCGTTCTGCGCACTGGTGGCTTTGCGAGTATTTTCCACGAGATCGGCAAATGCCTTCATGGAGCCATCAGTGGGCAGGGTGCGCAAATAACCGGAAAGGTCAGGAAACGGAGCGGTATTAAGCTCGCCATTAAGTATGTTCATCCAGTCGGACACGGCAATGGGTGCGAGACGCGGACGGCCATCGGTAAGCTGTGGCGAGAATATAAAAGTGTGCCGCTCAACTGGGGCATTTTTGCCGGCGGCTGCGGCTATTTTGGCGCGCTCCTCGGCCATACCGCTTTCGGTTGATTTTTTTATTTTGGCGTCGGTAATTTTGGCGATGGATATTTGCGCACCGTCAAAGTCCCCGATATCAAACTGCGTCCAGGCGATGCTTGTCCATTGCGGACTGTTGGCAGAAGCATTTGAAGTCTGCGCGGCGGCTTTTTGCGCAAGCAGAATAGATGCCTGCGCTCCGGCAGTATCGCCGGCCACGTGCTGGATTTCGGCGATATTGCACTCCGTCATAATTTTATAAAACGCTTCGGGCATCATGCCAGCAGTTTTTTGCGCGCCCGCGATGTCGCCCGCCTGAATTTGCGCCGACGCGACTTCGTTCAAAGGCATCCAGTTGATTCTTGAATCCGCAATTAACGCCACGGTTTTTTGCGCGCCCGCGAGGTCTCCTGTTACAAGCTGCGCCTCAACAATGGCATTCAAATCCATGGATTGGTACATGGCATTTTTAATTGAAGGGACGGCTTGAAGGGCGAGCACAATGGTGGCTTTAGCACCATCTTTGTCTCCCGCTTGGGCCTGCGCCTTGGCAATGGCGGCCTCCGCGGTGCCTTTGGTTTGCGGATCAGCGCTGGACCCTGCGGTTTTGAGGGCGATTTGAAAAGTTGCCTGCGCACTCGCGAGATCCCCGGCGTCCGCCTGCGCCAGGGCGATGGCGTTATCCAGCGAAATTTTGGACGATACATCGGTAGTCAATGCGACGGCTTTTTGTGCGGTGGAGATATCCCCGGCCTGGGCCTGCGCAATGACGATGTTAGTATTCGCTTCGCGTTGGGTGTCCGCATCCCGAATTTGCGCGGCGGTTTTTTGCGCGCCGGCGAAGTCGCCGATTTTGGCCTGGGCACTGGCAATGGCGTACGCGGCGGCAATTTTTGCATTACTGCCGGAAACCTGAGTCGCCGCATCTTGCAGAAACTTGATCAAGTGAGTGAGGTAGGCCTGACTTTTGCCATGCAGGATGGCGATCTGGTCTTTCACCGCGGCCGCATCCGGCGCATCAGGTAGAGCGGTGAGATATGCGCCATACCAGGCCATGGCGCGAAGTTCGTGGCCGGGGATTTTGGACTCGGCCACACCCAGGTTGTATAACACTTCGGGAGCGTTGGGCGCGATTTTCCGGGCCTCCTGAAAGTTTTGGATGGCCAATGGCCATTTTTGGTCTTTTACGGCCTGTTGTCCTTGATCAAATGCCGCCTGGGCGTCTGGAGGTAATTGGGCGAAAACGCTTACCGGGGTTCCGAAAAGGCCACAAACCAGAATGAGGAAGAAGATAGGGTGAGTTTTAATGTAGGGTAATGGGGTTTGCCGCAATAGGGGAGGTGGAACTCAAGCTAAATGAATGACTTGATCGTTCAACCTCCAAATTTGGAGCAAGGGAGTAGGCTTCACGACATGAGTTATTCACAAATATCGGCTTGCGTTGGCCGGGGGGTTCCGGTTTATTCACCCCTTGCGTTAGAGCTGGCGACCCAATCTCACCATTGACCGCTGGCTCCGCGGCCCCCGGTCGCGTGTGCCACCAACCCAAATTTTGGCGCATGTGTGCTGGTCCAACGGCGGTTTCGGCGAGGCGCTGGAATCGCGGTTCTGACGGTTCAGAACCCCGAGTTGGCCGTGCGAAGGACACCCAACAACATGTCTGAAGCTGTTAATAAAGAAAACGTTATAACCAACTTCCGTATTCACGAGAAGGACACCGGTTCCTGCGAAGTGCAAATCGCGCTTCTATCCGCCCGCATCGCGCATCTGACTGAGCATCTGCGGGACCATCGCAAGGATTTTCACAGCCGCCGTGGCTTGCTGCAAATGACGAGCAAGCGCCGTAAGTTGCTGAACTACCTGAAGAAGCACAGCTTGAACAAGTACACTGAGCTGTTGACGAAGCTGAATCTGCGCAAGTAGAGCCGCGTCCCCTCCCCCCTACCGGACCCGGCCCCGACTCCGGGTTCACCCACCCAGTGCCTGCCGGCTGCCTGAACCATCGCGTCGCGGAAACAGAAGTTTCCGCTGCCACCGCTTGATGCGGCATGGGGTTCGGCCCGCTTGTCATTTCTACCACAAAAACAAAAACTCCGCGTGCAAACTCGCACGCCCTACGCTACATGAAACAAAAATACTCCGTCGAGGTCGAAGACCTCGGCATCACCATCGCCTCCGGCAGCATTGCCCGGCAGGCCGACGGCGCCGTCACCATTGTCAAGGGTGAGACGACCGTCCTCGTCACCGCAGTCGCGGCCAACTCCCTCCGTCCTGACCAGGACTTTTTCCCGCTGACCGTCGATTACCGCGACAAGTTTGCCGCGGCTGGCCGCTTTCCCGGTGGTTACTTCAAGCGCGAAGGCCGCCCGAGCGAAAAGGAAGTCCTCACCTCGCGCCTGTGCGATCGTCCGTTGCGCCCCTTGTTCCCGACGGGCTTTATCAATGAAGTCCAGGTGCTCGGCTATTTGCTCTCGACCGATTTGATGAACGAGCCGGACATTCTGATGGTCAATGGCGCTTCCGCCGCGGTGCATCTCTCCGACATTCCTTGGAATGGCCCGATTGGCTGCGTACGCGTGGCCGAAATCAATGGCGAATTTGTCGCCAACCCGACCAACGAGCAGCAATTTGAATCGCGCCTCGACCTCATCTACGTCGGCAACGAGCGCGACATGATGATGATCGAAGGCAGTGCCGACCAGATTCCCGAAGCGCGCTTTATTGAAGCCCTCGAATTTGCGCATGCGCAGACGCTGAAGGTCATCAACGCGATCAAGAAGCTGCACTCCATGTGTGGCAAAGCCAAGCGCACCTTCGCGCTGCAAACGCCGGATCCGAAAATCCTGGCCACTTGCGAACAAACCTACGGTGCGCGCCTGGCGACCGCCGTGTTCCAGGACAAGAAGCAGGATCGCGAAAAGGCCGTCAAGGCGCTCAAGGACGAAGCCACCAAGGCTATCGAAGCGCAAATGGGCGCGGCGTTCGACAAGAACTCCGTGCGCCTCGCCTTCGAGGTGTTGCAGGAAAAGGTTTATCGCGAAAACATTCTCGCTTCCGGCAAGCGCGTGGATGGCCGCGGGCCGCAGGACTTGCGCGCTATTTCGTGTGAAGTCGGCGTGTTGCCCCGCGTGCATGGTTCCGCGCTGTTCCAGCGTGGTGAGACGCAGGGCCTGGTCATCACGACTCTCGGCACCAGCAAGGACTCGCAGGAGATGGATGGCATCACGGGCGGCGCCCGCTCGAAGTCGTTTATTCTGCACTACAACTTCCCGCCGTTCTCGG
>DATHOB010000402.1:0-6386 GCA_035485355.1 Opitutales bacterium
TTTGCCGGATGCCGGTTATTGGGCCCCTGCTGGTGCGGGGATTGAATGGCTTTGCGTGGCCCGCAACGTGGATGGCGGTGGCGCGTCCATTAACTTTGCCCGTAAAACACGGATTTCTGCTGCCCTATGATTCCTGGTTGAATCGCATAGCCGTGCTGCGATTTGTGGAAGATATTCCGTTGGAGCCGACGCACCCCAGCCGCCCCACGCTGCAGGCCATTGAAAAGGATTTGGAAAAACTGCGCGGCAAACCCATGTTCATCGCCTGGGGCATGCGCGATTTTTGTTTTTCGCCGGTGTATCTCGCCGAATGGCGGCGGCGTTTTCCCGAGGCCACCGTACGCGAATTTTCCGACGCCGGACACTATTTGCTGGAAGATGCCGGGGCAGAATTAGTCCAGGGAATTGGCGAATTTCTCGCGCGCTGAGTCAATTCTCGGCGTGGTTTCTGCCGTCCGGAATTATCCGCGGTCTCTCGTAAATAGCCTGCCACGGTATCCCACGCATGGTTCAGCTGCGACTCGTGGAAACGCCATTGCCAATTGCCGATGGAGGTGCCCGGGGTGTTGAACCGCGCGGTGGAATCGAGCCCGAAAATATCCTGCAACGGTGTCACGGCCAGGCGGCACACTGATTTGTAGGCCGCGTGCACCAAGTCCCAATTCGGCGCCTGTCCGTTGGAGCGCAAATAGCGGCGAAATTCGTCTTGGATTACCGGCCCGGCGCTGTTGTACCAGCCGAGGGTAGTATCGTTGTCATGCGTGCCGGAATAAATCACGCAATTGGGATTCACATTATGCGGCAGGTAAAAATTATCGGAGCCGCTGCCAAAGGCAAATTGCAGCACCGCCATGCCCGGTAAGCCCGTCGCTTCGCGCAAGGAGATGACACCTTCGGTGATGAAGCCCAAATCCTCCGCGATGATGCGGGCCTGCGGCACTTTTTCGCGCAAGGTTTCAAAGAATGGCAGCCCCGGCCCGGTTTCCCAAAAACCGTCTCGTGCGTCCGCCGCCGCGGCGTCCACGGACCAATACGCTTCAAAGCCGCGAAAGTGATCGAGCCGCAACACGTCGTACAACTCAAAATTCGCGCGAAACCGGTCAATCCACCAATCGTAATGTTGGGCGCGCAGTTCCTGCCAGTCGTACAGCGGGTTGCCCCACAATTGCCCCAGCGGAGAAAAATAATCCGGCGGTACCGCCGCCACGCGTAAAGGTTTGCCCGTGCGGTGGTCGAGTTGAAAAATTTCCGGCCGCGCCCAGACATCCGCACTGTCTAGCGAGACGAAAATCGGAATGTCTCCAATGATGCCGACGCCCCGCTGGGCGGCGTGTTCACGCAATTTCCGCCACTGGCCGTAAAACAAATACTGGTAAAACTGCTGCGCGCCGACGGCGTCGACGATGGATTTGTCCATCGTACGGCTCAACGCCCCCCGGTAACTGCGCCACTCCAACGGCCACTCTTGCCAAGCCCGGCCGCCAAAATGCTGTTTGAGGGCTGAAAACAACCCATACGGATGCAACCAGCTTTGGTGGGTGGCGCGAAACTGATCGAAATCGCCATAATCTACCAAGGACTCGCGAGCGGACAAAAATCGGTCATACGCCTTTCGCAGCACTGGCCAGAAACGTTCATAAAGCCGTCCGAAATCGACCCGGTAATCCGGCAGTTCGCGCAAGGGCGCGATTTCCTCTTGCGTCAGCAAGCCCCGTTCTAGCAGGGGCGTAAGGTCGATCAAATAGGCGTTTCCGGCGAATGCGGAAAAGCATTGATAGGGTGAGTCGCCAAAGCCGGTCGGGCCCAGAGGGCAAATCTGCCAATAGCGGGTATGCGTGTCGGCTAAAAAATCTATAAAACGGTGGGCCGGGGCTCCCAGATTGCCAATGCCAAACGGGCCGGGTAGCGCCGTGGGATGCAGCAAAATTCCGGCGGCGCGTTCTTGCAGCCAGGGAAACAGCGGCGCAGTTGGGTCGGGCATATAACCAGCAAGGATAAACTGGCGAACGCCCGTTTGACAAGCGGGATGTGAAGGAGGCCCCGGGTGAAAATAGTGCGTGCACCGCGCCGTTATTTCCTGCTAATGTGGCCGGGTTATGGAGGCACCGGCAGCAACATGGAAAACCCGCTGGAGTGGTTTGTCACCCACTATCCGCTATTTGATTGAATTAGCCTCGTATTTCGCGCTCTTTTACTGCCTCCAGCAAATCGGCCTGTTGTTTGCGACCGATCACATCAACGCCAGTATCACTCCCGTACGTCCGGCGGCAGGCGTAACTCTGGCCATCATTTTGTGGCGCGGCTACCGATTCTGGCCCGCGATGGTTTTGACGGGAATTATTTCGCAATATCAAGTCAGCCACAATTGGGGGCAGTCTTTGATTCTCCCCATGGGTGGCACAATCTGCGGCTTGATTGGAGTTTGGCTTGTGCGCCGCTATGTTGGCCGGCGTATTGATTTCGGTTCAATTCGGAGTGTGCTGGGGTTTCTTTGGTGGGGTGCGGTGGTGCGTGCGGTGCTTATTTCCACCTGGTCGGTTGGCAGCCTGCTCGTGCTCGGCCTAATCAACCGGGAGCAATTTCCCCTCGCTTGGATAACGAATTTTGTCGGCATTGCCATGGGTGTCGCCGTATTTGGCTCTTTTGTGCTGAATTGGGTGCAACCCTCCACCATGGGAGAAGGCGAGGCTACCTGGTCAGAAACCCTGCTGCTTTATTTTCTGCTGATCGTTGCCACCATGGGGGACTACCTGTCCGAAATGCCGCTCACTTTTTTACCTTTTCCTCTGTTGGTATGGGCGGGTTTGCGCCTAGAGGCTCGCGCTCTAACCACCGCGACCGTCATTTTGGTGCTGACTGCGCTGGGGTGCTTGATGAAGGGCTACACGCCCTTTGGTTTGACCCGCGAGGATCCCGACCAATTGCTGGTTGTATTGCAGGTGTTTATCGTGTGTGCGGCGGGAACGGCGATGGTTCTGGGGGCAGTGGCCGCTCAGCGCCGTCGCACATTGCGCGCTTCGGCGGAGTTATCTTCCTTCCAAAAGGCCGTGCTTGATGGCACCAATTTCTCAATCATTGTCACCGACAACGCAGGGGTAATTACCAGCGTCAATCGCGGCTCCGAGCGCCTCTTAGGCTATTCGGAAAAAGATTTGCTCGGCAAAACGCCCGAGTTTCTCCACGACCCGGTCGAAATTACCGCTCGGGCCGCGGAACTTACACAGCTAACGGGCAAGTTGGTTCGGGGCTATGAAACACTGGTTGCGCGCCCACGTTGTGGTGAGGCGGATGAACGCGAGTGGACCTACATCCGCAAAGATGGGAGCCGAGTGCCTGTCTTCCTTTCCGTAACACCACTACACCCAGTCCGAGGACGCGTGCGCGGATTTTTGGGGATGGCGGTGGACATCACTTCTCGCAAACAAGCGGAATTCCAAATGCAGGCCGCCAAGACCGCCGCCGAGCAGGCCAATCGCGCGAAGTCCGAATTTTTAGCTAATATTTCCCACGAAATCCGCACGCCGATGAATTCCATCCTCGGCTTCGCGGAATTGCTGCAACGCCATCTGCGCGACCCGGCCATGAAAAAACAGGCGCTGGCGATTTTCTCCAGCGGTCAGACATTACTCCAGCTCATCAACGACCTGCTCGACCTGTCCAAAGTTGAGGCCGGACGACTTGAACTCCAACCTGGGCCGGTGGACATCCAGGCGCTGGCGCAGGAAATGAAACAATTTTTTTCCCTCAAGGCGGAAGAAAAAAACATCGCCATTATCCTGCAACTACAAGGCATGGTGGATGGGCAATTCGAGTTGGACGAAGTCCGGGTACGCCAGATTCTTTTCAATCTCATAGGGAATGCCTTGAAGTTTACCGACCATGGCCACGTCGTACTAACCATTGAAGTGGAGGCTGACGCAGCCACTCGCAGCCGGTTGCATTTCGAAGTTCGCGACACGGGAGTCGGTATTCCCATTGAGCAGCTACAACGTCTTTTTCTGCCCTTTGAGCAGCGCGCCGGCCAAAGCACCCGTAAATATGGAGGCACGGGGTTGGGATTGAGCATCAGCCGCCGCCTGGCCGAATTAATGGGAGGCACTCTGCTCGCCTCCAGCGAAGTTGGTGTGGGCAGCGTTTTCCGCCTCACCATTCCCAGCGTCGTCCACACCCCGGCACATCCTTCGATCAAGCAGGCGCCCCCCCAACCGGCCATATTACTGGATCAAATGCCCTCCGGTAATCATGCAGATACTGAAAACACCGCAAAGCATACTCCGGCCGCGCTCGCCGCCTGGCAACGCTGTGCGGAGCAGGCCGCCGGAGCATGGATGGTTACTTGGGAAACTTTGTTGCAGGCACCATTATTTGACGATGTTGAGCAGTTTGGCCGCTTGCTGGCCAATGCGTGTGGCGAAGAAACCCCGGAAATTTTGCGCGCCTATGGCCACCGTTTGGTCGATCAAGCCCGTGATTTCGAGGTTGAGGAAATGACCCATTCCCTCCGTGAATTTCCGCAATTGGCCCGGCGCTTGAGCCGAGGCCCGACTGCCGGTCGCGATGCCATTGCGCTCGACGCCGGAATCTGATTCGCTGGTCGGCTTCACCAATGCCCGACACTGCAAAACCTTATGTTCTGATTGTGGACGACACCGCGGCAAATCTCCGCGTGCTGGGTTCATTGCTTCGAGGGGAAGGTTGGACGGTGGCCGCCGCCACCAGCGGCGACCAGGCACTTCAACTCGTCGCCCGGCGCGTACCCGACCTCGCGTTGCTCGACGTCATGATGCCGGAAATGGACGGATTTGAACTTTGCCAACGCTTGCGTACCGCACCAGCCACCCGTGATTTGCCGATTCTTTTTATCACCGCATTGACCGATGAGGAAAGCATAGTGCGTGGATTTAAAGAGGGCGCACAGGATTATATTGCCAAGCCATTCCGTCAGGCCGAACTTATTGCCCGGGTACGCACCCATCTTGCCCTGCGCGAAGCGACTCTCCGCGCGGAACGGCAAGCCGCCGACCTGACCCGCCTTAACGCAGACAAAGACCGTTTTTATTCAATTATCGCACATGATTTGCGCAGCCCCCTCGCCGGTTTGCTGGGCTTGAGCGAGGCGCTGGCCGCCAATTTAGCCGAGTTTTCCCCTGCGGATGTGGCTGAATCCACTACCGAAATGGCCAAGGCCGCCCGCAATCTTTATCAATTGTTGGAAAATCTCCTCGAATGGTCGCAGCTGCAGACCGGCCGCATGGAATGCCGACCTGAACGCGTTAAGCTTCACACCCTGCTCACCGACTTGGGGGAATTATTCAGCCAATCCGCGCAGCAAAAAGAGGTCACGCTGCGATTGGATCTTCAGCCAGTTGAGGCTTGGGGGGACCGCCGTATGATCCATGCGGTATTTCGGAATCTGGTATCCAATGCACTCAAGTTCACCCGTACCGGGGGCGAAGTGAGTTTGCGTTCGGAATTGCGGGACGGCAGTGTAGTGGGCGAAATTAGCGATACCGGCGAGGGTATCACCCCGGAACAATTGGATAAGCTATTCACTTTGGGAACCAAACCAGTCAGCAAGACCGGCACCGCGGGCGAACGCGGCACCGGTTTAGGCCTTATCCTGTGCCGCGAACTGGTGGAGCGTGCAGGCGGAGCCATCGCCGCCCGCAGTACGCTGGGGGAGGGGAGCGCCTTTTCCGTCACTCTTCCGCTGCCGCCCACGCGTGCGCGATAATTTTGTTATTGCAACAATTGTGCATTAGCGTAATTGTTGCGGAATGATGCAGAGGAAGACAATTCAAGCTTGGGCCATGGGCGCTGCGCTCGGCGCGCTGGCTGTGGGGGCGGCGTGCGGGGCGAATGGCCAGGCCGACACCCCCGGTGGATTTAATATTGTGGCGGAGTTTTACCCTATGTATGTCGAGACGCTTAACGTGGTAGGGGACACACCCGGCGTCCACGTCACGAATATGGTTCCCACCGCAACGGGTTGCCCGGAGGATTATCAGCTGCGACCGGGGGACATGAAAGCGCTGTCGGAATCCAACATTTTCATTTTCAATGGTGCGGGTTTGGAAGGGTACCTCGACAAAGTGGCTTCACAATGTCCACGCTTGAAGGTCGTCGAAGCCAGCGCTGGAATACCGCTGCTTACCATCGACGGTGAGGTGAATCCCCACCTCTGGGTCTCGCCCACCTTGGCCGCGGAACAAACCCGCAACATCGCCGCCGCCCTCGCCACGGCGGATCCCGCGCACGCCGCCCAATATCATAAAAATGCGGAAGCTTACGTTGCAAAACTGGTAGCCCTGGCCGCGCATTTGCGCGATCAACTGGCCGCGGCACCCATTCATCAAATTGTCGCCTTCCATGATTCCATGCCTTAC
>DATHOB010000403.1:0-8274 GCA_035485355.1 Opitutales bacterium
CCGCCGCCCTCAATGGCCGGGACCAGTTTCTGCGTAATGGGGGCGCGCAGGCAACCGGCAACAGTGCGGCGCATGCCGATTTGCTGCTCGGGCGGAAAAAAATCGAACAACCGTTGCACGGCCTGCTGGGCATTGGCAGCGTGCAAGGTGCCAAAGACCAAGTGGCCGGTCTCGGCGGCGTGCATTGCGGTTTCAAACGTGTGCGCATCGCGCATCTCACCGACCAGAATAACGTCGGGATCCTGGCGCAATACCGCCTTCAGCCCCAACGCAAATGAAGGGGTGTCCAGCCCGACTTCACGCTGGTTGATAAGGCTCTTCATGTCCTTGTACATGTATTCGATCGGATCCTCGAGCGTGACGATGTGCAGATCGAAATTCTGATTGATATGATTGATCATCGCCGCGAGGGTCGAACTTTTGCCCGAACCGGTAGCACCGCAGACGAGGATGATGCCGTCGTCGAGTTCGCAAAGTTTTTTAAGGATGTCGGCGTCGTAGTTGAGCTGCTCAAAAGTTGGCGGTTTGTCTTTGATATGGCGGAAGACGACGCTCGGGGTGTTGCGTTGGAAAAAGGCGTTGACGCGAAACCGCCCAATGCCCTTGTCCTCCAGCGCGTAGCAATAGTCCACTTGGAAGTTTTTCTTCCAGTCTTCCGAAAACTGCGGCGGCACGGTCTCGTTGACGAACTGGAGCACTTGATCGCCAGTAATGGCGTCCATTTCCACCGCTTCCAGATTCCCGTGCATGCGCAAGTACGCTGGTTTGTCCGATTTGACGTGGATGTCGCTGGCTTTGTTCTCGACGGCCAGTTGCAAAAGACTGTTAAAAATATCGACGGCTTCGGACATGGCGGGAAAGTGTGTTGGTGTTTTAGTTCTTAGTGCCTGGTTTTAACTGTCGGCTGCTCCACTGAAACCAAGTCTGCCGCCACGTCGTCTGACGAATGAATGACGCCATAGCCGCCAGAAATAGGCGAGTTTTTTGTTTCGTAATTCCTAGTCAATAATTTACATTTGATAGCTTCATGAACACAACTCCATTTTGTGGCGTCCACACCGCCCTCGCCACCCCCATGCAGGATGGCGCGGTTGACTATGCCAGCTTGGGCCGCCTGATTGACTACCAAATCGCCCAAGGAGTGCAGGGGCTGGTGCCCACGGGGACCACGGGCGAATCTCCCACACTTGATTACGACGAACACATTGAGGTCATTCGCTTCACCGTGGCGCGGGCGGCCGGGCGCGTACCGGTGACGGCAGGGGCGGGGTCCAATAGCACTGCCGAGCAAGTCGAATTGGTGCGGCGCGCGGTGGATGCAGGGGCGCCCGCGTTATTGCTGGTTGCGCCGTATTACAACAAGCCGAGTCAGGAAGGCCTGTTCCGCCATTTTGCCGCCGCAGCGAAAAGCACCGACAAGCCCATCATTCTCTATTCCATCCCCGGTCGCTGCGTGATTGAAATCGGCATTCCGACGGTCAAGCGCCTGCGCCGGGAGTTTCCCAATATCATCGGCCTCAAGGATTCGGGCGCGACGACCGACCGCATCACCGAATTGCGCCGCGAATTGGATCCGGAGTTTGTAATTTTGTCCGGCGATGACTCTACCACGCTGCCCATGATGGCGTGCGGGGCGGACGGCATCATCAGCGTGGCCTCGAACCTCGCAGTCAAGCCCATCGTGGAGATGGTGCGCCTGGCGCGGGCGGGCGACCTCAAAGGGGCGACGAAGCTGCACCTGCAATATTATCCCATTTTCAAAAACATCTTCACCGAGCCCAGCCCCGCGCCGATCAAATACGCGCTCCAGCGCGCGGGCATCATCGCTTCCGCCGAAGTGCGCGCGCCGCTGTGCGAAATTGGCGAGGCCACGCGCAATTTGCTCGATGCCACCCTGCGCGACTTGAAATTGATTTAACCTTCGACCATGCCCGCGCCCATAATACTCGTCACCAATGACGATGGCATTGATTCGCACTTTCTGCGGGTGCTGGTGGAGGCATTGCAAAAGGCGGGTTACGACACGCGCGTGGCCGCGCCCTTGGGCGAGCAGAGCTGGATCTCCCGCGCGCTGAGCCGCCGCCGCGACGTGCACCTGGCCGAATTCAATGGCTTCAATTGCCCGGCGTGGACGATTGATGGCACGCCGACAGATTGCGTCAATATCGCCCTAGGGCACTTATTGCCGGAGCCACCGGCGGCCGTCGTAAGCGGCATCAATCTTTCCACGAATGCCGGACTGCCGCACATTCTCGCCTCGGGGACGGTGGCGGGGGCGCTCGAAGGCGCGTTTTGGGGTCTGCCCGCGCTGGCGTTTTCGATGGAGTTGCCGCGCGACCGCCTGGCGGAAATCCGCCATACCCATGGCAATATCGGCGGCACGTTGGGGGAATCACTACTCTGCGCCGCGGGCCGCGCGGCGGATTTCACACGCGAGCGCCTCGCACAAACGCACCCCGACCCCGCGCCCACGGTGCACAATTTCAATTTTCCCATTGTGACGACGAGCGTGACGCCCGTGGTGCGCACCCGCCCAGCCAACTTGCGCCTCGGCACCCTGTTCGCACGCGAAAGCCCGGCGTGTTTCACATTTCGCTATCAGGACGCCATGACCACCGACCCCACCCCCGACAACGACCACGCGGCTATTGCGCGCGGCTGCATCAGTCATTCTGTTTTGGATTACGGTTTTTTGGGGGCGTGAAGGATTGATGCCATGATTGGTGCGTGGGTTCAAACTTGGCGCGCACTTCAGTCGAGGGAGAAATGTGAAGCCTGACCCCTATTCTGCTTTTCAATTGTTTTTTAACTTTCACAGACAGGGATCCCTCATGGAAAAAGCTTGGAGTGGAAGATGAGATACAGAGAAATTAGTAGAAAAATTGCGCCGGCGAAAAACGCGACAAGCTGAGTGTAAAGCATATACCATGTAACCCTGCCCAAGCATTGAGCATGGCCACGAAGTTTTTCAACCTGTGATTTCGCCTCAACATCGCTACGCTGCCGAACAATATCCGCGGTATTGCGAGCATCCAGTAAGCGGGTGATGGTGGCCACCATGCTTGCCAATAATGCCAAGATAAAAGCAACCACAGCCCAAAGAAACCACCACGTCTTGTGTCCGCCAAGCGTGACAGAATCATTCGTGAGCAACGAGGCACAGAACGCAAGTGACGCCGAGGAAAGGCCAAACAAAAAAGTGATGGCACTGGCAAGTCTGTCTCGCCGTTCCTTTTCCCACCTGATGAGTGCGTCGTCTGGCATAAAAGTGTAAGTTGTCTAAATCAGGGCCCAAAAGGGGTCAGACTTCACATTTTCCCATAAACAGGCGAGTTCTTCGGAGCAGGGGTTTTGCCGCTGTGCGGCGGGAACAAGCCGGGTGCGTTCCTTGAGCAAGAGCATGAGGGCGATTTTCCCCGGTTGGGCCGTGGGAGGGCAACGCAAATCCGCCGTTGTGCGGCCCGCTACCCAACCAAAATTGACCACGAAGTAACCATCCCACTGGGTTTGGCATTTACTTCACATACACCCATGACGCTTCGGATGCGCCGTAGTGCGTGAGCTGCTTCACCATGTGCGTTTCGGTGTCGAGAATATACAATTGGTCCGCGCCCGCGGCCCGGTGGGTGTAAACCAGATGGCGGCCATCGTTGAGCCAGCAGGGGTCGGCGCCCACGGCCTCCTGAAACACCGTGGTGGCGCGCGTCTTGAAATCATATTCCGCAATGAATAATTGGCTGCCCATCTCCGTCATGAAGGCGAGCTTGGAGGCATCCACCGGGTTCCACGCTGGGTCGGCGCAATAGTCGCTAATGTTCGTCGGCACCACCTGCATGTTGCCGCCAGAAGCGGAAATGATGTAGAGCAGGGGATGGCCGCGCGGGTCGGCGGAAAAGGCGATTTGCTTGCTGTCGGGCGACCAACTGGGCGACGCCTTGCTGGATTTCGGATCGTGCGTCAACCGCACGGGGTTCCGGCCCTGCGCATCGGAAACGAACAACTCCGTGCTGCCGTCATTGGTGGAGATGATCATAGCGACGTGTTGCCCATCGGGGCTGAATGTGCCGCCCGTGTTCGTGCCCGAGTAGGACGCCAGGGTGGAGCGGGTGGGCGGGGTTTTCGTCAGGTCGGTCAGAATAATGTCGGGAAACCCGGTTTTATAATAACTGGTGTAAAGGAGCCGGGTGCCATCGGCGGAAAAATGCGGCACAGCGGTGGTCGAGCGGTCGCTCGTCAGGGTCGTGACATGCTGGCCGAGGAAATCACTGATATAAATTTCGCGGTATTTGGTGCGTTCGCTCACAAAGGCGAGCTTGCCCGAGAAAAACCCGGGGCGCTGGATGAGCTTCTCCACAATCGCGTCTCCTGCGCGGTACGCGGCTTCATTGAGCGTGGCCCCGGAGGCGTCCACCTTGAACGATTGGCCGCCCGCGGTTTTCGGCTCGACGGTCACAGTGACTTTATTGGCACCGACCGGCTCGAAATCAAAAACGTATTGGGTTGCGGAGGTGTTGTTGGACTCAAACCCGCCGTGGAAAGAAAACGCGGATTGCATCAATTGCTGCAAGGGCGGCGAACTGGAAACGATGGAGATGTTGATGCGCCGCGGCCCCGGATAGGTAACGATGAAGCTGCCGCCGGGCGCCGTGGCAGGCGCGGTTGCCGGCGCCGAAGCCGCGAACACCACCCCCGCCGCCAAAACCAACCAACCCACTAGAAAGGAAAATTTCGATTTAAAGGAAAACATAGCGCGAATTTACCACAGCCCATGCCCGATGCAAAACTTTCCGCCGTAATTTTGAAAAATTTATGCGGCGGCAGAATTTGCCGCCCCCCCCCCCAACACTTTTCGCGGCGCACTTTTCATTTTGCGTTTTGCCACCGGGCATCTACATTTGCACCCTCCATGAACCACAACCTTGAGGAAAGCGCGGAACTGCGCCTCGACTTCACCAAATTGAAAAAAGTCGCCGCCTGCGGGCAGGACTTGGTGCCGGCGGTTGCGCAAGATGATGTGACGGGGGAAGTGCTGATTATCGGCTATGTCAACCAACTGGCCCTCGACACGGCCCTGCGCGAACGCAAAGCGACATTTTGGAGCACCAGCCGCAATGAACTGTGGATCAAAGGCAAAACTTCCGGCGATTATCTCGAACTCATCGAAGTGCGCGTGAATTGCGAACAAAACAGCCTGCTTTACCGCGTGCGGCTGGCGGGCAAAGGCTCCTGCCACACCAAGGGTAAAAATGGACAGCCCCGACTGGGCTGTTATTACCGTCGTATGGCCAAGGATGGTATGAGTTTGGAATTTGTGACCGGAAGAGAGTAAATATCACCGTTAGGAATCGTGATTTTTGGGATATTTGGCAAATTTAAGATTGGGTTATTCGTTTAGCTATCAAAGAGTTAGTGCTTAATAAATATTTAACGCACAATGTACTTGAATCGTTCAGAAAAAAATGAATGATGGAGCGTCCTTGAATGTTACGATTTTCCTAAGACACTCTATGACAATGATTTTTGCATGAGTGATATTGTGGACATCTCCCCGAGTGACAGCCTTTCCCCGTGGGAACAGGCCTTGATCGATTTTTTCATGCAAGTTGCTGAATTTCTGGGACTTACGAAATCAGTCGGGCAGATTTTTGGCCTGCTTTATGCCTCCGAACAGCCCCTTTCACTCGATGATATTGTCGAGCGACTTAAAATCAGCCGGGGGTCGGTTAGCACAGGCCTGAATTACCTGCGGCGCTTTGATGCCGTGCGCACTACTTTCGTATTGGGGGATCGGCGCGAATTTTACCAAGCCGAAACCGACACCCAACGCATTGCGCTAGGATTTCTCGCCGATCAAGTGGACCCCGACATCCAGTCGTGGGGAGAACGCCTCCGCTTTGGGCGCGGAATATTGACGATGGCCGGCAAGATGGCCACGCCCAATCCCGATTTTGCCATCGCGCGACTCGATGCGCTTGAAAAATGGCATGGGGAAATAGCCGGCGCAGTCGCGCTGATGCACGAACATTTTCGCCATCCGCAGTCCAGCGATGGCGGCCAGCATACACCGGGTGAAAAACGCCCCCGCGGATAACCGAAAGGCCACACGCCTTATCGGCCTGCTTCATTGCCTTTCCGCATACCATGCGGTTCCGGGCAAGGGCGGCAGCGTGGGGAGGGAAATGGAAATGATTCGCGAATTCCTCTCTGCAGTTGCTTAACCCTGCTCTCCATACTATCCCAACCTCTTACTTTTATGGAATCTCTCAAACACATAACCCAGTACGCCGGAACGCTCGCGGAAGCTTTGCGCAAGCAGGACTGGGCGGGGGTGGATCGGTTGGTCTTGGCATTACAATCCGTACAGCGGGAAGGGCTCACGGTCTATCTCTGTGGCAATGGCGGGAGTGCGGCCAATGCCGTGCACTGGGCCAACGATTTGGTTTACCCGCTGGCCAAAACCGGCGCCAAGGCATTGCGCTGTATCGCACTGCCCGCAAACGTTGCCACGCTGACTTGCCTGGCCAATGATCTGTCGTACGAGCAAATCTTCAGTTTTCAACTTCAATCCGCCGGAGCCAAGGGTGACGTGTTGATCGCCCTCTCCGGCAGCGGCAATTCACCCAATGTTTTGCGCGCGCTCGAAGTCGCCCGCGAGCGAGGTATGATTTGTTGCGCCATCGTTGGCTTCGACGGCGGGCAAGCCAGGCAACTCGCCGATATCGCCATTCATTTCCCGGTGCACGACATGCAAATCGCCGAAGACCTGCAAATGATCGTCTGCCACATGGTAATGCGCCAACTGTGTCGGCCGGAATAAACCAACCATTCCTTTATGAGTGAAAAAGTAGCCGTCATTGGCAGCAATTCGTTTTCGGGCGCGTGGTTTTGCGCGCATGCCCTCGCTGAAGGGCTGAACGTGCTGGGCCTGAGTCGCTCGGCCGAATTGGACCGGGCGTTTTTACCTTATCAGTGGAACTCAAAATCCACGGGCTCCTTTCAATTCCAGCAACTGGACTTGAACCTCCATACTCGTGAAATCGCGGCGGCCATTCATGATTTTCACCCAGATTACGTGGTTAATTTTGCGGCACAAGGCATGGTGGCCCAAAGCTGGGAACACCCCACCCACTGGTACCAGACCAACGTGGTGGCGAACGTCGCACTGCACGATGAATTGCGAAAATTCACCTGGTTGAAGAAATATGTGCATGTCTCCACTCCCGAAGTTTATGGGAGCACGAGCGGTGTCATCACTGAAGATGCGCCTTACAACCCCAGCACGCCCTATGCGGCATCCCGTGCCGCGTGCGACCTGCACTTGCGCACGTTTTTCCAGCGTTATCAATTTCCATGGACATTCACCCGGTCGGCCAATGTTTATGGCCCGGGCCAGCAGCTTTACCGCATCATTCCCCGCACCATTCTGTTCATTAAACTGGGCCGGAAACTCCCTTTGCATGGCGGCGGGCACTCCGTCCGCTCCTTCATCCATATCCGCGATGTGGCCGACGCCACCCTGCGGATAGCGCGGAATGGCGTCTCCGGCGGAGGCTACCACCTATCCACCGACCGATTCATCTCCATCCGTGATTTGGTGGAAATGATCTGTGTTAAACTGGGCGTAAAATTCAGCGATGTCGCCGATGTGGTGGACGATCGCCCAGGCAAGGACGCCGCGTATCTCCTGGATGCCACGCGTGCGCGCTCCACATTGGGTTGGCGTGACCAGATGACGCTGGAGGACGGCATAGCCGAAACCGTGCGCTGGGTGGATGAGTATTTCGATATTCTCCGCGCCCAGCCACTTGATTACATTCACAAGCAATAATTTCATGTCTTCCGAAAAAATTATTTCCTTTGCCGACGCCCCGCGGGTTTTTCGAGAACTGCGCGCGAAGGGGAAATCCATAGTGCAGTGCCACGGTACGTTTGACCTGATACATCCCGGGCATATTTACCATCTTGAAGAGGCCAAGGAATTAGGGGATGTGCTGGTGGTGACAATTACGGCGGAAAAATTTGTCAACAAAGGGCCTGGCCGACCCTATTTCAACGACCCCTTGCGCGTGCGCAGCCTGGCCGCGCTGGCCTGCGTGGATTATGTGGTGCTGGTGCCCCATGCCGCGGCGGTGGAAGCTATTGCAGCCGTGAGTCCGAATATTTATTGCAAAGGCCGTGAATACGAGAATGCTGAAAGCGATGTCACGGGCAACATCCGGGACGATGTGGCGGAAGTCGAACGCCACGGCGGACAAGTGCGCTATATCGGTTCGG
>DATHOB010000404.1:0-2474 GCA_035485355.1 Opitutales bacterium
CCTTTTTCTTTGGCATTTCGGGCGACTCCCACTTGAAAATCACCGCGGACAATCCGGGCAGGGCGATGGGCGCAGAGTGTTCGCGATGGTCCCAGGGCTTGGCTTCGGCGGTGACGCCACCGAGGTTGCCGAGGCCGGTGCCGCCGTAGCACGAGGCATCGGTGTTGAGGACTTCGCGCCAGCGGCCCGGGCGCGGCAAGCCGATGCGGAAATTCAACCGCGCCACGGGGGTAAAATTGCACGCCACGGCGTAAATTGGCTCCCAATCGGGCCCGATACGGAGAAACGTAATCACGCTGTTGTCGCCATCGTGCGCGTTGATCCACTCAAAGCCGCGGGAATCCAAATCCCACTCGGCCAACTGCGGCTCGCTTTGATAAATTTGGTTCAAATCGCGGACGACGAGGCGTGTGCCCTCGTGGTCAATGTATTGCAGCAAGTGCCATTCGAGCGACTGGTCGTATTTCCATTCGGCGGACTGGCCCCATTCCTGCCCCATGAACAGGCATTTCTTGCCCGGCCACAGCCACATCAGCGCATAGAGCGCGCGGAGCGTCCGCGCCTTGTCCGTCATCCCCCACGAGCCCATCTTCAAAACCAGCGCGCCTTTGCCGTGCACCACTTCGTCGTGTGAGAACACGGAGATGAATTTCTCCGTGTATTGATACAGCATCGGGAACGTGAGCTGGTTGTGGTGGTGGCGGCGGTGGATGGGGTCTTTCTGGAAATACTCCAGCGTGTCGTGCATCCAACCCATGTTCCATTTGAAGTCGAAGCCCAGCCCGCCTTCGCTCACCGGCTTGGAGACGCCGCCGAACGCCGTGGATTCCTCGGCAATCATCAACGTGCCGGGATAATAATGGTGCGCGAGGCTGTTCGTCTTGCGCAGAAATTCTATCGCCTCGATGTTTTCGCGGCCGCCGTATTTGTTGGGGATCCACTCGCCTTCCTTGCGCGAGTAATCGAGGTAGAGCATCGAGGCCACGGCGTCCACGCGCAGGCCGTCGATATGGTAGCGGTCCATCCACGCAAGCGCGCTGCCGGTGAGAAAGCCGCGGACCTCATGCCGCCCGTAATTGAAAATCAGCGTGCCCCAGTCCTGGTGCGCGCCCTGGCGCGGGTCGGCATGCTCGTAAAGGTGCGTGCCGTCGAATTCGGCGAGCGCAAACGCGTCGCGCGGAAAATGCGCGGGCACCCAATCCATGATGACGCCGATGCCCTGCTGGTGAAAGCCATCGACCATCGCCATGAAATCCTGCGGGCGACCGTAGCGGTGGGTCGGCGCGAAAAAGCCCGTGCCTTGGTAGCCCCACGAGCCTTCAAACGGATACTCCGCCAGCGGCATGAATTCGATGTGAGTGAAACCCATTTCCTTGACATATGCGCCGAGCTCCTGGGCGATCTCGCGGTAGGTGAGCGGGCGTTGGCCGTCCTCCAGCTTGCGTTTCCACGAGCCAAGATGCGCTTCGTAAAATGAGAGCGGGGCGCACGCCCAATCCGTGGTCGCGCGGTGTTGAATCCACGCAGCATCACCCCATTCGTGGCCGCCCAAGTCCCACACAATCGCCGCGTTGTGCGGCGGGGGCTCGAAATACAAGCCATACGGGTCGGTCTTCAGCGTCAATTTTCCGCCACCGGTGAAAATTTCGTATTTGTATTTGGTGCCTTGTTCCAGGCCAGGGATGAAAATTTCCCATACGCCGGAGGCTCCAAGCGAGCGCATCGGGTGGTAGCGTCCGTCCCACCGGTTGAAATCGCCCACGACGGACACCCGCCGCGCGCTTGGCGCCCACACCGCGAACGACACGCCCTTCACGCCTCCGTGTTCGCGCACATGCGAGCCAAGCTTGCGATACACAAAGTGGTCGTTGCCTTCGTTGAACAGATACAAGTCCTGCTCGGAGAGCGTGGGCAAAAAACCATAGGGGTCGTAGAATTGGCGGATCTCGCCGTTGCCCCGCGCGACGCGCAGGCGATACGGGAAAACATCTTTGCGCCCTTCGATGAAGCCTTCAAAAAAACCCGCGGGGTGCACGCACTTCAGTGGGTAGCGGCGCTCGGGCTCCGACGACAAATCCACAATCTCACATGAACGCACATTGTCCAAAAACGCCCGGGCGACGAGGCCCTTCTTGCCCTGAACCGTCACCGGATGAAGCCCCAAAACGCCATGCGGTTGCGCGTGCATCGCGCCGACAATGGCGGCCAAATCATTTTCGCGGACAATCATTCAGGGGGTAGAGGGCGGAGCGTAACAGGGGAAATTAAAGAAAACAAGTGCTATGGTGTTTAGTGTTTTGGTGTTTTGGTTCCTAGTTCTTGGTTCCTGGTTCCTGGTGCTTGGTTTTTCATTCGGAACTTTTCAGTTTTCGCGAAGACTTTAACCGTGAATTGGAAACGAAGCACCAAGAACTAGGAACCAAAACACTAAGAACCTGCCATTCTGCTTCCCATTCTTGCATACAATTCCCGCC
>DATHOB010000405.1:0-5570 GCA_035485355.1 Opitutales bacterium
TGATCTGCACGTTTTCGTTTATGGTTCGCTTATGCCCGGTGGCTCGTATTGGGCGCGCTATTGCGCGGGCAAAGTCACCGCGCAACAACGTGCGCGAGTGCATGGGCGGATTTTTTGCGGTCACGATGGTTACCTCGCGCTCACCACCGCCATCGATGACCTACGCTGGGTTCCCGGTTGGGTGTTAACTTTGCGCGATGAATCCGTATTGCGCGATTTTGACCAGCTCGAAGATTTCGATGCTGGCCGCGCGCCCGAACAAAATGATTACCAAAGAGTGCGCGTCAACTATTTCGCCGATGATGATTCACCCGCACCCACCGCGCTGGGCGAAGCGTGGGCTTATGTGATGACGGAGACACAACTGGCCCGGGCTGGCGCTATGGAAATTTTTGCCGTTCCGCCGACGTGAGCTCGCACCTCCATTGAGCGGCCCCCCCTCACTCTCCCTTCGCGTCACCGCGAAAGGGATTGGGGCCAACGTGACCTGTGCGCTCGGCAAATTGCCGGCACATCAAATACAAACTTTCGCGCACGAGCTCGCCCATTGAGGCGGCGCGGGTGAATAGCGGATTGTTGTGGTGCTCGGCGAGTTCCGCGCCCAGCCGCGCCACCTTTTCCACTGGCGCCAATTCCGTCACCATCATCGCGCGCAGCAATTGCCCAATGCGCTCGCGCTCCGTTTCCGCGCGGCGGAAAATCAACGCCTGCTCCTCGCGCTGGTATTGCCGCGCCGTCTGCGGATTTAGCCACTTCTGGCAATATTCCACCAGCGGCAAATTATCTTTGAAAAACTGCGGCAGGTAAAACCGCAGCCGCCCGTTGTACGATTGTTGGTCGAAATCCATCGCGCGGATGCGCACCTGCACGCCCTCGAAATCCGGCACGAGCACGACGACAAAATTATATGCGCGCATGTCCCCCAACAGCCGCACGAAGCACCGCTCGTTGAACTTCACCAACTCCTTCGCCAGGCGCACCGACGACACATTCGGGTCGTGCAACCAGCGGTGGATGAACACGTCGCCCGGAATTCCCGCAATGTGTTCCTCGACCAAAGTATCGCCGCTGGTGTAAAAATGCAGCCGGTTCGGCGAAAGCAAATGCTCCAGCTCCAGCCCGAAGATGCGCGACGCATCCGCCTTCTTCACATAAAAGTGGTCGTAGTTGTCGTTATACGAGTTGACGATGCGGATGCGAAACGGGTTGCTGTTGCCGAAGGTGCAGTAATCGATCCGGTCCACATACAAATGATCCATGACCGAGATGCTGCCCTCCGCCTGCATGAGCGCGTAAATTTCCTTCAAGCCCTGATGCAGCGTGGTCATGTGGTCGCGCGGGTAAATCACCGATTCCCACAACGTGTCGTGCCCGGCGTGATCGAGCAGCGGCGCGCCCTCGGTGAAGCCGGTCAAATCCTTGTAGGAAACCGCCAATTTTTCCTCGCGCCCCCAGCGCACCAGATAATCGCGCAACGGCCCGCTGACTGCGTACGCCGGCTTGCGCGCCGTCTGCAAAATGGAAAGAGCATCGTCCGCCATGCGGGGAATCTACCACCGCGCCCCGCAAACGCAAAGGCAAAGGCGGCTTTCCAGTCACGCTATTGCGTGGGCGCACTGGCTGTGGAAGCTGCTGGCGCCATGGCCGACCCTGTCGCGGTGGCCGCACTGCCGCGGAATACCGGCCCCCGCAATGTCGAGGTTCCGCGCGCCCCGGTGGCCCGCGGCCCACGCCGCGTCGCCGTGGGTGGCGCTGGAATGTTTTCCTGCAAGGCCGCCGGGTGCGTCAACTGGCCGAGGAATAAAATGCTGCCGGTGGTATCATCGCGAATCATAAACAAAAACGGATGATCCGCGCGAAATATTGGCGGCGGCCCCGCACCACGCGACCCGCCTGCGCCGCCAAATGCCATGATGACCGCCGTCGCCGCTGCGGCTTCGGTGCCATTTTCATCCACATCCAAAAATGTCTGGTGGATCACCTTGGCGATATAAAGATTGTGTGTGCCATCCATGCCCGAGAAATCCGCTTTCCCGCCGGTGAACGCATCCGCCATGCCCATCGCATGCAAATTGTCCGCCAATTGATACCGATCCTCCAATTTGAATTTCGGCAAAATCACCTGGACGGTCGTGTTGCTCATGTCGGCCAGCCAGCCCGTCAGCATCTCGGGGGTGAGCGCCTTTTCCAGCGCGCCCAAGTCGCCCTCGGCGCGTGGGAGAATGGCAACGAACGAAATGCCCAGCGGCACGGGTGAGCCAGCTTCGCGATCGGCGCTCGAATACGCCAGCGCCACCACTTGGCACGGCACCGGCCCGTCGGTGATGTCGGCATAACGCGTTCTCAGGGTCAAATTCATCAGCACGGCCGGGATGGCGCCGCCATCCGCCGTGTGGAATACGCTATTCGCATCCCGGTTGGGTTGGAACGCCGTCGCCCACTGGCCTTTGAAATAAATTGCATTCACCAGCACCAGCCGCGTCAGCGCGTCCACATCCTCGGTATGGATCACATCCTTGATTTTGCCGTTCGTTTTGTCTTCGACCCACGCATTTATCTGCTGCGCGGCATCGCTGGCATGGTTGATGAAATCCACCGGCGTGATGGCCGACGCAAAGCTGCTCTGCACCAGATTCAAATATTCGGGCCGCAACGGCGATTCCGGGTTCTGTTCCGGCCACAGCGAATTCGCCAAGGCCAATTGCGCGCCGCTCAACGTCTGCGCCCGCACGACCGCCGATTGCAACGCCGTGAAACTTGGCAGCACCGTATTGCCGGACAATTCGGAAAAGTGCAGCACCTTGGCCATCTGCGCCGCGGTGTCGCCCTGCGCGCCCGCCCAAGTCATCGCCAGCGCGGTGGAGATGCTATAGGGTGAAAAGAACGCATTAACATCTGACGGCGGATTGAATTGCTGGAACAAATCCAGCGCGAAGCGGTTGTTCGCCGTCACCAATGCGTTATAGCTGGCGGGGTCCACTGCGGGTGGAATCGGCGGTGCATCCGTCGGCGCGGTTGCGGAGGCAAATCCATTATCCGTTGGCGGAAGCGACGGCGGTGGCGGAGCTGGTGAAGGAGGCGGAGACTGGACCTTCGCCGTGGCAATCGCCGCAGACACCACCGGCGGCGGAAGCGCACGCGGAACTTGGGCAACCACAATTGCGGGCGCGGTAGGCGGAGTGACTGACACAGTTGCCGCCGCGGTTACGGGCTTGCTTGCCACCACCGGAGCATCCGCCAGCGGAGTGGTGGCAGGTCGTTTCGAAACTATATATATAAGGAGTAAAATCGCCACGGCTCCGGCGATGGCCATAAAAATCCCCTTCTTCGCCGCCAATATCGAAGCTGTCCCCGCCGCGCCCGCACCGCTGGCCAGTGTCTTGCCCGCGACCGTGGCCGCAAACCCCGCCGGGGCGCTCTCGCTACCATGCGCCCCAAGCGTGGCCGCCAACAGCGCGATGGTCGTCGTCACGCCCTGCCGCGTGAATTGCGCGCGCAATTTGTCCAACGCCCGGTCCACGCGCATCCGCGCGGCGTCCTCGCTCAGGCCCAGGATGCTCCCGACCTCGCGGTAGTTTTTATCCTGAAAAAAGCGCAGCACCACGGCGTCGCGCTCGGTGTCGCTCAGGCCGCCCACGGCTTCGTCGAGCAGCGGGCGCATTTGTTCCCAGCTCATGTCCGGGTTTTCGAGGGTGGTGTCAGTCATGGCGCTGGCCTCCTGTTCGCGCGCCGCGCGCCGCATTTCCCCGCGCACGGCGGAAATGGCCGCAAACCGCGCGCTGGTGTGCAGCCAGCCCGCGAGCGTCGCGTGGGCGCACAGCGCCGCCGCCTTCCGCGCGAGGTCCATGAACACCGTCTGCGTCACGTCCTCGGCCAGGGGAGCATTGCCGTGCGCCACCCGCAGCGCGACCGCGTAGACCAAGTCCACATGGCGGCGCACGAGTTCGGTGAACGCGGCATCGTCATGGCTTTCGGCGTAGCGCCGCAGCAGTTCCCGGTCGGGGGTCATTGGGGTTGGCTTTACCCTATAACCGCCTCCCGCCAGGGCAACCGAACAAAAAAGTTGGGCGCACCCGCGCTTAATTTGAATATTTCGGCATGTAAGTTACAATTTCATCAGGGTCGGTGGTCAATCCCCCAACGTCAAACCTCTGCTCAGAGCCTTCGTTGGGAGGCGTGCCTCCGCCAGCACCGTCTGATCTATTGGCGATGTAGTCCTGCTCCGATTGAAATACCTCCTCCGAGATATGTCCATCGTCGGCGTCGGGGTTTCCGGTCAATGTGATTACGAGTATTTTACCGGAAATAAGCGTGAATACTTGCGGAAAGCCCGGCGCCAAGGTAACCACCCCAAGCTTGTTCACTTCCGGCGCATCGGCGATTGGGGTAAATTTAACCACTTCACCCGTTGCGAGAGTAACGTTTATCGCCGTGCCGGACTTAATGTTGATACTGTATTCGCTGTTGAGTTCGAGTGGGAAATTACCAGCCGCCTTTGCAAAACCCACTCTCCCAGGGCTCGTTTCGTAGGCACCATAATCTATGTCTATGGTTCCATCTGGATTTACCAAGTCAGATTGAATCGAAAAAATAAGACCCGAACTCAAAGTGAATTCGTGGGGTGACATATTCGACCTTGCGAAATGGATTTCCCCGAGTTCATTGGTAAAGTGTGGCCCACCATTCTGCGCGGTAGTATTTCCTGGAGCGACTATGGGTAGCTTTAGAGTTTCGGGCTGGCCACTGGCAATTTGCTTTTTCGGCTGAGAAACATCCGGGATCGAAGACGCTTGGAAATATTGGGTGTATACCATAATCCCCACGACTAAAACCACCACCGCGACAACCAAAAGACGCGAAGGTTTGCCCAGCACTCCCGCCGATTTAACCCGAACGCCCGGGTACCGTGCTTCACTCACGTCCGCCAGCGATTTCCCCGCCACACTCCCTGCCAACTCGACCGGTGCCGCCACACTCGCTCCCCGCGCGCCGAGCATGGTGGCCAGCAACGCCCCGGTCGTCGTCACGCCGCGGCGCGAAAATTGCCCGCGCAATTTGTCCACCGCCCGCTCCACGCGCATGCGCGCGCTATTTTCATTCAAGCCCAACACCGCACCGACTTCCCGGTGGCTCTTGTCCTGAAAATAGCGCAACAACACGGCGTCGCGGTCGGCGTCGTCCAGTTCGCCAATGGCCTCGTCGAGCACCGGACGCAATTGCTCCCAGGAAATTTCCATCGGGGCGGAATCGGTTGAGTCATTCATGGCGTGGGCCTCCTGTTCGCGGGCGCGGCGGCGAAGTTCGTCACGCACATTGCGCAAGGCGGTAAACCGCGCGGTGGTGTGCAGCCAGCCCGCCAGCGTGGCGCGGTCGGTCAATTCCCCCGCCTTCCGCGCCAATTCGGTGAAAGTGGCCTGCGTCACATCCTCAGCCAGCGCGGCGTCGCCATAGGCCACCCGCAGCGCCGTGGCGTAGACGAGGTTCACATACCGGCGCACGACCCCGGCAAACGCCGCCTCATCGCGGGTTTGCACATACTGGCGCAGCAATTCGCCATCGGTCGGCTGGGT
>DATHOB010000406.1:0-9047 GCA_035485355.1 Opitutales bacterium
CTTGACTATCTATGTCTGCAAAAGAAAATAAATTCGGATTGGGCTTTTTTGGCATTAATCCCAATGCCATGCCCGCCGCGTTTTTCAACAAATGAACCCACGAGCCAACCATGGCATCGGAAGTGCCACATGCCACCTTCCAAGATCCGTGCCATTATTTTGCGTCACTGGGCAGCTTCTCGGTTGTGAACCCATTCTTTTTTCAAATGCGAAGTGAACCTACGTCTGACTGAACACTCCAACGGCTTGCCCGCCTCTGTGCCGCTTGTCTCGGTTAACCACCCGCAAGTCCAGCAGCCTCTTTCATCCGCCATGACCCCGGTTGAAGATAGATAGGAGTGCGACTGCCCAAGCTATGTCGAATCCAACCATGAATTGTTTCTATCGCCGGTCAAGCCTGCCGGGCAACGGGACGGCAATTCCCGCGCCGACGCTCTTGAATTCCTCCCCGCTTTCGTATAATGTGTCCACCGGAACGCCGGTCTTCAACGGCAGCGGCATTTACCTCGCCTGGCACTACCCCACCGGAGCCAACGTGACTTTTCAAATCACCCGGCAGCGCATGTCCTTGGATGAGACGTCTTCGCCGGAGACGCCGGGGGTCTTGGTATCGAACCTGACCGATCCGAACTACCATGACACGACGGCGGCGCCGGGGTACCAGTATCGCTACTGGGTGCGGGCGCATGATGCGACGGCGGGGTATTCGGACTACAGTTTGTCCGCGCCGCGGCGCAACTGGATGGTGGCGCTGCCGCCATCGGACACGGAGGGGCTGGACTTGGCCAACGACCCGCGGGTGGCGCCGTATGCGGACCCGGATAACGACGGGTTGAGCAATTACGAGGAGTTTCTGGCGGGCACCGACCCGAACAACCCGGACAGCGATGGCGACGGCATTCCCGACGGGCAGGACGCCCTGGCGCTCGACCCGGACTTCACCTATGCGCGCCAGCCGACGCCCAACTACGCGTTGATTGATTTGGGGCCGGGGAATGTCACCGACATGGATGACAATGGGGAGGTGTTGATTAACACGGGGCCGGACGAATATTACGAGGACCAGTTCAGCGTGTGGGCCAACGGGGCGCTGACGCCTTTGCCAACGTATGATGATGGCGGCAATTATTGCGCCTGGCAGTTTGTGGCGGACGATGGGGAGGCGATGGGGATAGTCTACTACGCGGGGTTTAATGTCACCCCGCTCGGCATAGTTCGCTGGGATGCGACCGACGGGCTCTCCGAAATCAACTGGCTGGATGGGGATTTTGACGCGCTGATGCCAGCGGCGCATTCCGACACCTACCCGTTGGACTTCAACTACAACCGGGATGGGACGGTTTATTTCGGAGTAGGATACACGGTGCTGGAGGATGCGACGACCGACTATTACGGCGACCCGGTGGGCAAGGGGGCGGATTATTTTCTGGAGGCGAAGTGGACGCCCTACGGCGCGAACCTCACCCAGCAGGGCAGCACGGTTTTCTGCGACGGGCCGGTGGGCGACGTCACCCCCAGCGCGACCATTTCGATTCCGCTGACCGCCACCGCCAATGCGACGCTGAGCGAGCAGTTCGCGGGTGGGTACACTTACGGCGGGAACGAGACCGCCTACCTCGACTATGTCGACATGGACAATATGGAACAACACATCGCCTACAATGTGACGTTTCTGGCGGGCTACGGCGTCCTGCCCGAGCCGCAGATCTACGAGGGCAACGTGGCGGTGCCGGGAACCAAATATTTCCGGTCGGATTATTTCGAGAACTGGACCAACAGCCTGGCCGACCTGGGGAACGTCACCGTGCTCACCCCCGCCCCATTAACTTTCCCCAGTTGGACGGCGCTCGCCAACTTCAACGGCACCCTCGTCTCCGCCGACCTCCCCGCCAACCCGACAAGCCCGGAAGATGCGAATTTCTACAGCATGAATGCCCTCGGCATCGGGGTGGACTGGGATGGGAATTTATGGGTGAATGGGCAGACGATGGATCCGACGCAGATCGGCCTTTCCGATGGCAATGATTCAATCACTCTCGCTGCTGTTGCGCGCAACACCAGCACCGTTGTCGGCGCAACCACCACTGGCAACGTTGTTGTCGCGGGAAAGATTTATTTCTTGCCGAATGCTTATCACAATTTATCTTCCAGCGCATACACGAGCGCGAACATCAGCGGCAATGCCGCTTGGATTAACAATCCCGCGGTGTTCGCTCCTGGTGGCAATGCCACATTCAGCGCAGTTGTCAGCAACGACTTTTTAGCATCTTTGGGCGGCGTGTCTCGCCTCAATATGTCACTCAACAACATAACCGGCGACCCCGGCAATTTATCTCTGGCCATTGTGGGCGCAAATATCTCCGGCGGCACACTGATTTCCAACGGGACGGTCGGAACGGCCACTCTTGCATCTGTAGGTAATAGTAGTGTTGGCACAAGCCAGACCCGGCTGGATTTTCATGTGACGGGTGGCAATGTCGGGCGGCTGCGATTTACCCTCATCTGGGATCAATATGGCAACGGCACGAGTTATTTGTCACTCGATCAAATTCCCGGGGGGAATCTGTCCTCCAACCCCGCGCTGGTGAAGGCCGAGGCCTACATTGGCCCCATGCTTTACGTGAAGTGCCGCATTCAGTGCCTGTCCTATTGGAATGGCACCGGCAACCAGACAATTCCCAACATGCCGAATACCACCGTGTTGCAGGGTGGAATTGCCGTGGCCAACACCTACTTGGCCCAGGCCGGAATTCAATTGGAGTTGGATTCCAATACCACGCCCACCAATCAAATCAGCGACGTGGCGAACATTAGCTACACCGCGAACAGCACCTTGGCGATTTTCAATGATGCGATTACTAATAATGCTACAACGCTTAATTCTTACTACAACAACATCGGTAACACTTCTGGAAATGGCACGCCAGGTTTTATTGATAACCGTCACGTGCAAACATTCCTCGCCAACAACTATCGGCCCGGCGTCTTGCAAATTGCGCTAGTTGGAGTTTCACAGAATGCCAAGGGAGAAGCTGCTGGAACGGAATATTTTTACGCGCCCACTGATACTTCCTTTGATGTTTCCAGCCCCGACCCGCTTCTTACCGGCAACACTCCGGCTCTTGTTGCTCGCTCCTTCTTGGACTACATCGTGTCCAGTCAAGATACTTTTCCTCTTGATGATGCCCATCGCCTCGACTTCAGGTTGAATAATGTGAATCAATATGGGAATGGAACTTTCGCACTAGGCGTTTCGAATATTACGCCGAGCGGATACGACAAGCCTTATGGGTTGTATGGCCTCGCCTTGTTTATGACTTCCGGTTACAACAATAATCAAAATAATTTGGGACATACGCTTGCCCATGAAGTCAGCCATGTGCTCGGCTTGCTCCACCGGGCGGGAAATGTGCAGGCGCAGTACAGTGAAACGGACGGCGTGGATGCGTCTATCGCTTCCAGGCACAACGGCAGCAATTTGATGGATTATTACTATTCTGCATCGCTAAATCCCGCGACTCCGCTCGCAGATCAGAACAACATCCCGGAGGACCTTGATCTACACCAATCACTCATCATGCGCTACCATGTTGCACCGCAGGCAATCTCCGGCACCAACATCACCGTTCCCGCCTTCCTTAATTCTTCCCCTTGATGCTATGAAACGGATATCCTTCATGCTCGTGCTTTTCTGGCTAGGTTCCATCTGGGCTTTCGGCGCGGATCTGCCCCCGCTCCTCACCCCCCAGCAAGCCATCGCAGTGTTAGGCTCCAGCGACGATCCGACCGAAATCGCCGCAGCGCTAGAGGTCGCGATTCTTAACTCATCTACTCGCGCGGCGGCCGAGGCGTATCTTGACGGGCCGTCGCGTTATCACGAAATGAGCCAAAACTGGCTCAAGGCCAACCTGCCCGTTGCCCCGGAAGTGATTGACGACGATGCACTGCGTCTCCAGTGGGCAGAAAGTCATTCCGAGGAATTTAATCGTGTTTTGCAAGCCTGGAACCGAAAAGGCAACGCTATCGTTGATTTAACCTCCTTCTTCGCCCAACATGAGGATCTAGCGATTTTTGAGGTTTTCAAACATTACGTCGAGGGCCGCTTTATAGATGGCTTTTCGTGGCCGGGCCAAATTTGCGAGATATTTCTCAATAAAATGCCGCCCGGCTCATCTCTTCGTCCGCTTTTCCTTGCTTACGTTGAGCATTTGATATCAGACACTTTTGAAGTAGGTTACTTGGACGCGAAGGGACGCTATACCGGCGTTGGTGTCATTAGCCTGCAAACCAATGTGTTCAAACCTTACTTCAGTCCGGATAAAATTACGGTGCTCAAAACTGACAAGGAGGTGCGCCACAACATTCTTGGGGAAGACGGACCAAAAATACTTCTCCGGATTGGGACGGACGACGCCTATGATTTTCTGCTTCGAATGGTCGGCGCGGGAAAATATCCTGACGAGATAACGATAATGAACATATTCGGGGATTTAACTCAACGACGATACGAGCCCAAAATTTTGCCATTATACTTGGCGGCATTTGATAATGTCAGCGATGGGCACAAAGCCGCCATCGTTGAGTGGTTATTTACTTTCCTGGCTGACTCTTCCGAATCTCCGCTCCCACCCAGTCTTGATCAAGTTGACCCTAAATTTTATCCACAACTCCTCAAGTTCATCGTCAAAGCCGAAAAGGCTGAATATCCCCCCACTGAACTAAGTTGGGTGTTAGAACTGCTAACCCGCGCGAAAACTAATCTTCTTCGCCTCTACGCCCAGCACGGCATTACCCCGCCGACGGACGCTGAACTCGCCGCGATGCCTGCTATTGTCATCCCGGCATCCTCCGCCGCCTCGGCCCCCGCCAAGGCCAGCACCTCGGCCAAGCCCGTCGTCCAGCCCGTTGAAGCCTCGCCCCTGCCGCTCTACGTCGTTGGCGGCACGATTGCTGTCTTCGTCGCCGCACTCTATCTTTTTCGCCGCAAATGATCCTGCTCTTTATCTGGCCGCGCCAACCCACGCCCAATTACGCGTTGATTGATTTGGGGCCGGGGACGGTGGTGGACTTGAGCGGGAACGGGGAGGTGTTGATCCAGTCGGGCAACTACGATGCGGTGCCGGATCATCCGGGGCTTTATTTGTGGCCGACGGAGACGTTGTGGGCGGGAGGGGTGGCCGTGGACGTGCCGTTCGCCAACGATGACAAGTCGGCGTGGTATTACTGGACGCGGGTGGCGGACGACGGGGAGGTGCTGGGGTGGGCGGTGGATTCCTTTGACGCGGGCAACAGCCTGGGGCCGGTGGCGTGGGACGGGAATGTCAGCCACGACCCGGTGAGCATCTCCGACGAGGCGCTGGCGGGTGCTTTGCCGGACGACGCGGTCGATCCGTATGTGGCGTCGGCGTCGTACATGACGCAGGGAACAAGCGGGCTCGACGTCGCGACGCGGAGCGACGATTACTACGTGACGGCCAATTATTCGGTGGATTCGGGCATCCCGGGCGGCTTGGGGGATCTATACGACGACTACGCGCAAATACTGGACTGGGGCCCGGAGGGGAACCTGTCGCCGGTGGGTGACCCGATTTTGCTCCACGGCCCGGACACGCCCATGGCGAACGCGACGTTCACCATTCCGCTGGTGACCGATGCGGCGAACGACACGCTGGAGTACATCGCCGCGAATTTCAGCTACGGGATGGACGACTCCGACAACTATGTGCTGAACAACAGCACCGCGAACTACACGGTTGCCAACACCGGCGGCAACACGGTGGTCTACAATGCCGGCACGCAATACGCGTTTTTTAGTTATTTGTCGGCCTATCTGCCCACCGACGGCGACGGCCAGTTTGGCAACCTGACCAATCCGCTGCTGCTCAACCCCTACTTTGGCGGAACGGACACCCTCTACTACACGAGCGGCAACACCGCCCTCGCCGCCGATTGGACCACGGACCCGCTCACCGGCAATACTGTGAATTTGAGGACGATAAATTCCTTGGGCATCGGCATCACCGATGACAATCAACTGTGGATGAATGGGCGGGAGGTTGACGATTCGGATCTGCTGCCTGCTGACGTCCTATCTGGCAACACCTCGGTGGCATTCAAAGCAATTTCAAGTAATACGTCCACGGCTGTGGTTGCGGTAACCACGACCTCGGGAAATACATCAACCACTGAAAACTATGTAATACCGCCAATATGTATTGATCCTATAAACGATAATGGATTTGATATTGGCGCCAACCTCTCCACCGAGAATAGCGTTCCGATTAACGCGCTTCCCAATCCGGCGGTAATTGTGATTGACAGTAACACCACGACCACGCCGACTATTTTAGAAGCGGACGTTCCAGCGAATTTAGCCGGCAATATCTATTGGACGGTGGACTCCGACAGCGTCGGTTCAGTCCAATTTGTGGGCACCGGTGGCAACTGTGGCAGTTCCGTGCAAGTCGTGGGGGTGAGTTCAGGCCGGGTCAATTTCACGCTGAAATTTGACAATGGCAGCGGGCCGGATTATTTTAAGGGGGATGGCATTGGGGGCAATCTAACGATTGATCCACACCACAAGTATGAGGCGTTGGTGGCCAATAATCTTAACCTGACCTGCCGGATGCAACGAATGACCAACATCGGCGGCAATGCTTCCGTTTCACCCGCCCCCGATACCGATAATTTGACGGCCATTCTGCACCTGGCCAATGTTTTTATGCGCCAAGCAGGCATCACGCTGGTTTTGGATTCAAACACCACCATCCCCTCCGGTCATCATTATGCTGATTTTGGCACCGAGCAGCTTACCAACAGCACCGTACCGGGTATTTTTGATGTGCCATTGAGCAGTAACGCAAGCATTGCAAGTAATTATTACGGTACAGCTACATTTCCTTATGTTGAGAAATTTGTCGCGGACAATTACCAATCCAATGCCGTGCAAATCGCATTCATGGGTAAGTTTGCAAATGTCTCACTTAGAGATGGAGCCTCGGGTCTGTCTCTTTTCAGACTCGGATCCAATTTGACGTCGCTTAACGCTTACGGCAACTACGACAGCACCAATAGTACGTTCGACCTGCCGTACATCACATCAACTAATGATAACGACGCTCTCAACACCGTGCATTATTTGCATGTCAATAAATTCACCCCATCAGCCTATCTTAATGACTTGAGCAAGTTTGGCATCACTTATACAAGTTCAGCTAATTCTTCCGTTCAGGATTTGGCTGGATTGGCCATTTTGGTTGACGCAATAAGCTCAGCCACACCAAGTACGCGAAATTATGAAATAGCTAATACGATAGCTCATGAAATGGGTCATACTTTGAATTTGGATCACCGCTTCGGGCACTCAGTCAGTCCGTTTGATCGCCTGGAAGAGCAGCCCGAGTCTGGCCCGGGAAAATATTTGGGTGACCCCGGCACCAATGTGATGGATTATGATCCGGGGCCCGAGGACGACTTTGACCTCGCCCAGGTTATGATCATGCGGTCCAATATTCTTTTCGATGGCCAGACCCGCTAACTGGAGGCATGACATCATGAAAATTATAAAATGCAGCATCATTGCCTGCGCGCTTTTGTTGGCCGCGACGTGTCTGGGGCAGACTCCGCCGGTTCCGGCGCCGGTCGTCGCCCCCGGGCAGGTCGCCGATATCCTTGCCCATAGTGTGGACTTGGCGGAGGTGGCCGCGGCGCTGAAGACCGCAGTGGAAAAACCGGAGTTGCGGCCGCTGGCCGTTGCTTATTTAGACGGTCCTTCGCGTTACAACCAGATGCTCGCCAAGTTGCAAGCGGACCATGGTGAAGAATACGCCAAAGACATTTTTGGGACTATTTCCCGCTATTGGGGGCCGTCACTCGATAATTTATATAAAATTTTTGTCCACGGCCAAACCCCGGAAATATTTACGATGTTTGAACATTACGCCGAGAGCGAGTTTGCTTTCAGCATCCCGGGCAGTCGCCTATGCGAATCGCTGGCGCGGGATCTGCCCCCCGGCTCCCCACTGCGGCCATTGCTGCTTGATTATTTGACGCACGCGATCAACGACCTTTGTTACGTGGAATACCTCAGTGCCGACAACCACCATACTTTTGTGGGAGTTTTCAACGCGTTGACTGGGAAATACGATTCGCGCTGGCTGACGCCGGAAGAGGAGGCGGCCGCCAAGAGCGGGAAGGAAAGACGCGACCTATTTTTGGGCGGACAGGGACTGCGATACATGCTCTTGTTAAACAGCGATGACGCTTACGCGCAAATAGCGCAAATAGTGGCAGCTAATACATATTCGCAAGAAGACGTGTCGAATCTTTTTTCGGATGGATTGAATTGGAACCGCTATGACCCCCGCGCCATTCGCATTTATGAAGTGGCCCTGCTGGCTGCGCCGTTCGATAAGAAGACTATGCCGTTCGATGAGAAGTTAATTATTATCGACGCGTTTCTCAACATTCAGCCTGGCCCCGCAGATGCACCGCTACCCCGGCAGCTTGACCAAGCCGACCCCGCGGTCTATGCGGATATCCTCGCCTTCATTGCCGAGGCCGAAAGCATCAAGTATACCGACGCGCAGCTTGCCGCAAACAATACCGATCGTTATGAATATAGTCAATTGGTGGATGGCGCCAAGAAGAAGGTGCTTGCGCTCTACGCCCAACACCATCTCACCCCGCCGACCGACGCCGAAATCACCAAGCTCGTCGATGAAGCGACCAAGCTTTCCATCCCTCCACCAGCATCTGCTGCGACCTCCGCCCCTAGCAAATCCTCGGCCCCCGCCTCGGCCTCCGCCTCGGCCAAGCCCGCCGTCCAACCCGTGGAAGCCTCGCCCCTGCCGCTCTATGTCGTTGGCGGCACGATTGCTGTCCTCGTCGCTGCCCTCTATCTTTTTCGCCGCAAATAAATCTCAGCCAACGTGACTTTTCAAATCACCCGGCAGCGCATGTCCTTGGATGAGACGTCTTCGCCGGAGACGCCGGGGGTCTTGGTATCGAACCTGACCGATCCGAACTACCATGACACGACGGCGGCG
>DATHOB010000407.1:0-6372 GCA_035485355.1 Opitutales bacterium
CCGTTTTTCTGCATCGCGACAAAAGAGACAAAGATGGCAATGTCGTATTGGATAATAACGGCAAGCCGGTGGAGGATGTGTTCAAGATTGATGTGGATGCCATCCTTAATGAAAACAAACGGGATCAGGACATGGAATTGAAGCCCGGAGATCTGGTTTACGTGGACTATAACATATTTGCCAATGGCAACGCATCGGCATCCGCACCGCAGAACGCTACGAGTTCTCCGGCGAATACGCCACTGACCGATAAAAACGCCTATGCCAGGGTTGTGGGCGAAATTCGCATGCGGCCTGAGCTGCGTATCCGGTTTGACCCCAATCATCCGATCACGGTATCCTATGCAATTATCATGGCCGGCTGGACGGGTTTTTCCAAACACACCGTTTTTCTGTATCGTGATGAAAAAGATAAAGATGGCAAACCGGTGAAAGATGTGTTCGAAATTGATGTGGATGCCATCCTCAATGGAAGCAAGCCAGATCGGGACATGAAATTGAAGCAAGGAGATCTGATTTATGTGTACTCGATCCTTCCTCCATTCGGCAAAGCATCTGGATCCGTACCGCAGTCCGCGCCGAGTTCTCCGGCGAACACGCCACTGACCTTGAATATTTCAACTGGCGGGACGGCGACGATTTCCGGCTTAACGGTGAATGCCAGCAATATCGTCAAGCTGGGCAATGGCACCATTAATATCGAATCTGGCACACCGGCATCGGCGGGGGTTTTGGCCATCAATGTTGCGACGGGCGCGACACTCACGATTGCAGGTAATCTTGGCTTCTCCGGTGATTTTATCAAAACCGGCGGAGGCAACATCTCATTTGATGGGCTAAACGACTTAACTGGCAATGTGATCGTGCAACAAGGCTTTGTGACGGATGCGGGAAATATTAGCAGCCGCATTTGGTTTCCTGGCCCGGCGAAAACCTCATTTTTGCGCGCAAACCCTGGCGCACAAGGCCTCGACACCAACGTTTTTGTGGCCATGAATATGGCTTCCGACACGAGCAGCAATAAATCGGCCAGCTTCTCACTTCCCAAAGGCTTCGCGTATCTTGTGGAGGTTGGTATGGATGGTGTTGTTACGGTGGCGCGCAAAGATGCGGCGAATATTTCCTTACATTTGCCCGAAAATTCGACTTGGACGGTTGCGCAATTGCTTGCGACCTGCGGCATCACTGATGCTCCCACCACCGTTAGCAGCATGGAGCCTCTTAGCGAAATTGGCTTACATGAAAATGTGCCTGCGCCCGAAGGCAAAACACTGATGGAAATTTTGGTTAAGCCAGGATACATTATCGAGGGCCCGTTTAAGCCCGAAGCTGGATTCTTTGAGGATCCCACGTATAGTACGCCTGATTCAAAACAATGGGGGGCGCCAGCTAACGGTACCTCCTCTGTTAATCAGCCCGGCATTGGCATACACTCTATCGAGGATAATGTGGCTAATGCGACCCGTGTTGCAAATGGAACTTGGGCGTGGACTAGCGATTTGCCAACTATCTCTGACGTTGGCGCACGCAATATTGCGCCTGATGCGCTTGCGACCCTTACAATAAATGGAAACATGGTCTGGGTTCCTGATACGTCAACTGACCAGGTGAAGATAGATGACGGCAAAGTTCCCGTTCTGGGAGACCTACCACTCATAGGACGTTTGTTTCACGACCAAGGAAATAGCGCGCCAGCCAATTCAACGTCCACCAGTCCGGAAACGCCCCCCGCCAGTTTGCCTACTAATTGGGTGTTAGTTGATGGCGAGACTTTGAGCTTCACCATTTCGACCGGTGGGACGGCGACTATTTCCGGCTTAACTGTGGATCCTAGCAATATCGCCAAGCTAGGTAACGGCACCATTGATATCGTGCCGGGCACACCTACACCGGCGGCGGATTTGACCATCTATGTTTCGACGGGAGCGACGCTCACGATTTCCGGCAATCTTGGCATTACCGGCAATATAATTAAAACTGGCGGGGGTAATCTCCAGTCTGGTGTCGTGAGTGATTTCGCCGGCAAAGTGATAGTGCAACAAGGCTCTTTGACGAGTGATGACGCATTTGACCGGCTCCCCTGAAGCTGGAAGGGCGTGAAAGAGAGTTCTGGATGGGATGGAAATACGAATGGCAAATGTAGAAGATCAGGCCCGACAGATGAAATTGTAGGGGCGCAATCTGGTTGCGCCCGCATTGCGGACATTTTCGCGGAAGAAAGCGTGCAAAGCGCCGCACAAAGTTTATGATGGTTGGTTCGCCGGGTTGGCTGGCGTTTGTCAATGAAGCCCGTAGTGGTTCCGGAGGAGTGTAATCCTCGCCTGTTAGTGGGCGTGGCCGTGGCGGCCATGCCCGCATTTCTCGAACAATTGGCGCGCGCGCCCACGCCAACCACGCGCCGGGGCGCAAATGCCTCCATGGCCGTGGCGATAATTTTAGCGCGCACGGCGCGGCTGCTCGACGCGCTGGCGGAGGATTTGCAGTTTTTTCAAAATTTGGCCCAGGGTGAAAAACCCTCCGCGGAAAATTCGTGGGCGAAAGTGATGCTCTACCCGGAATTGCCGGGGGCGGACGCGGAGTCCACGGGCGCAGCGGGGACGTTTGAGCGCCAGTGCGACCGCTTGGCGGTGCTGGCGGCATTGGCGAGCAGGAATGGAAATGTAGGGACGTCGCTTGCGACGGCCCATTCCAAGCATGAAGCGATTAAGCCTCCGAGTGGGAAAAGGGCCGTCGCAAGCGACGCCCCTACAGAAGAAGGTAGCGCTGGAGCGGGGCGATCTCCGGAGGGCGAATCGGGCCAACTCATCATCGTCACCACGCTCGCGGCGGTGCTGCAACCGGCGCCGCGACCGGACGATTTGGCGGCGCGGGAAATCCGGCTCGCCCGGGGCACGCGCGTCAACTTCCACGAACTGGCCGAAAAATTGACGCGCGAACTCGGCTACGATAGCGAGGCGTTGTGCGAGACCCCGGGCCAATTCGCCGTGCGGGGCGGGTTGTTGGATGTTTATCCCTTCAACGCCGCCGCGCCCGTGCGCCTGGATTTCTTTGGCGACGAGCTCGAAAGCATCCGTGCGTTTGACCCGACAACGCAGCTCACCGCGGAAACTTTGGCGGAAATTCTCATCGCGCCCGCGCCCCGCGAGATGACGGGCGCGGCCGCGGCGGGATTTTTGAATTTTCTGCCGGCCCGGGCGCACTGGCTGGTGTGCGAACCGGCCCGGCAGGCTGCCGAGCAACCCGAAATTTTTTCCGTGCCCGAAAAACTCGCCGCGCCGAATGCGACATTGCAAACGATTCTGCAGGCGCGCGAAAAAAACGACGACGCGTGGACGGGTCTCGCCGAATTGGACGAATCCGGCGGGCCATTTGATGCCGAGGCCAAGCGCAGCACGGTGGATTCGGAGCCAACCCTTGCGCATCGTCCGCTGGCGAGTGTGCCCGCGTTGGGCCGCGCGCGGCTGGAAAGCGACCAGGCCTCGCAACATGCGTTTTTGCGGCTGCTGGCGGAATGGGCGCGCCAGGGCACGAAGGTTTTCATCGTCGCGCATGCGGAACACGAAACCGGACGGCTCAAGGAGATTCTCGCCGAGGATTCATCGTTGAAAGGGTTCACGCCGAAAATTTTATCCGGCGGTTTGTCGGCAGGATTCATTGCGCGTGGTGCCGGAGAGGTGCGGCTGGATTGGCCGGTGCTCAAAAACGACCAGGCCGTGGCGATTGTGGCCGAAGGAGAAATATTTGGACGGCACCGCCAGCGCCTCGCCACCTTTCGCTCCCGCCAGTTGCCGCAGCGCCATCGGGTGGACCAATTGCTGGATTTTTCGGAAATCGCGGAGGGCGACTACCTCGTCCACGTCATGCACGGCGTGTGCCGGTTTCGCGGCATCCGCAAGCTCGCCGCGCCGGGGCGGCACGATGAAGTCATCTCGCTCGAATTTGCCGAAGGCGTGGAGTTGCATGTGCCGCTGCACGAATCACACCTGCTGTCGCGCTACGTGGGCCTGGCGAAAATTTCGCCCAAGCTCGGGAAAATCGGCGGACGGCAATGGGAAAAAACGCGGGCCGAAGCGGAGCGGGCGACGCTGGATTTCGCCGCGCAATTGCTGCGGGTGCAGGCCGAGCGCAACCACCGGCCCGGCTTCGCCTTTCCGGCGGATGCGGCGTGGCAGCGGGAATTTGAGGATGATTTTCCCCATGAGGAAACAGCCGACCAATTGCGCGCCATCAACGACACGAAGGCGGACCTGGAACGCGGACGACCGATGGATCGGCTGCTGTGCGGTGATGTGGGCTTTGGCAAAACGGAAGTAGCCTTGCGCGCGGCATTCAAGGCGGTGCTCGGTGGCAAGCAAGTGGCGGTGCTCGCGCCGACGACCATTCTGGTGCAGCAGCATGCCAATACTTTTCGCGAGCGGTTGGCCCCGTTCCCGGTTGCGGTTGAACAACTCAGCCGCTTCCGCTCGCCGAAACAGCAAAAGCAGGTCATCGAACAATTGCGCGAGGGACAACTCGACATCGTCATCGGCACGCACCGGCTCTTTGGTGCGGATGTAAAGTTCAAGGACCTCGGCCTGCTGATCATTGACGAGGAGCACCGCTTCGGCGTGCGGCACAAAGAAAAAATCAAACAACTGCGCGCGGATGTCCATGTGCTGGCAATGAGCGCCACGCCTATTCCGCGCACGTTGTATTTCGCGCTCGTGGGCGCACGCGACTTGAGTGTCATCGAGACGCCGCCGCGCGACCGCCTGCCGATTGAGACGGTGGTGAAAAGCTATTCGCCGGAACTGGTGCGCGAGGCCATCCGCTTCGAGCTCGCGCGGGGCGGGCAGGTTTTTTACCTGCACAATCGTGTCGAGAGCATCGATGACTGTGCGCGGCGCCTGCGCGAACTGGTGCCCACGGCCCGCATTGGCATCGGCCATGGGCAGATGGATGCGGAAGATTTGGAGATAATCATGACGCGATTTGTCGCGGGGGAATTCGACGTGTTGATTTGCACGACCATCATTGAATCCGGCCTGGATATTCCCAACTGCAATACTCTTATTATCGAAGGCGCGGATCGTTTTGGTTTGGCGCAGTTGTATCAATTGCGCGGGCGGGTGGGGCGGTTCAACCGCCAAGCGTACGCCTATCTGCTCTTGCACCGCCACGCGAAATTGCTCGATCAGGCGCGGCACCGGCTCGCGGCCATCCGCCAATTCACCCAACCCGGCGCGGGCTTTCGCCTGGCGATGAAGGACCTGGAATTGCGCGGCGCGGGCAATCTGCTCGGCGCGGAACAAAGCGGGCACATCGCCGGCGTCGGCTTTGATTTATACTGCCAGTTGTTGCGGCAGAGCATTGCGCGGCTGAAAGGAGACCCGGCGGCGGTAACGGTGCGCGCGTCGGTGCGGCTGGACTTTATCACCGTCGGCGAGGCCGCGGGTGAGGCGGCGCCGATTGTGACCATTGCCGCGACGGATGACTCGGGCCATGGTTATTCCGCGCTCAAAGAAGCCGATTTGGCCGGAGGGCATATCAAGCGTCTCGCGGCGAGCCTGCCGGTGGAATATATCGCGGATACGCGCTTGCGCCTCGACCAATACCGCCGCCTCGCCCTAGCGGGCACGCCGAAGGAAGTCGGCGATATCGCCGCCGCGTTGAAAAACCGCTTTGGCAAGCTGCCGGAAAGCACCCGCGCGCTCGTCAAACTGGCGGAAATCCGGGTCTGGGCGGAGCAAAAAGGCATCGTGGAAGTGGAGACGGAAGGCGACCGCCTCAAGTGTCGCCGGGCGGCGCGGCGGGGTCAGGCGACCGATTATGTGCAGATTGGCAACCGTTTTCCCCGCTTGACCGCCGTGCTACCTCTCCAAAGAATGGAGGAGATTGTCGCCTTTCTGAAAAGACAGGCAACGCCCACACTATGACGCTGCGGCCCAAAAATATTTCTCCACTCCTTGCGCTCCTCGCCTCGGCGTCCGTGTATGCCCCTATTGCGCACGGGGCCGATGCCGCGCCCGCTGCGGCCGCGGGAACAGCAGCAGCGAGCGCCCAACCCCTGGCGGGCGCTCAGGCGGATGATGTCGCCGCCGTGGTGAACGACCGCGTCATAACGTTTGCGGACTGGAGCAAGCATTGCGCTCCCCTCCAGCCGACTTTTGACGCCATCAACAACCAAGTCATTGATCAATATCCCAACGACATGCAAAAAGCGCGGGATGAATTCAACAAGCAGGTGCACGCGCTGAGCATGGATGTCCTCAAGAGCATGGTGGATCGGCTGTTGATCATCCATGAATTCGAGAATCCTGCCGACGCCAGCGAAAAGCGATCCGTGCCGGACGCTTATTTGGAACGCCAGTTCGAGGACCAGATGACCACCAC
>DATHOB010000408.1:0-4290 GCA_035485355.1 Opitutales bacterium
ACCCGGTGTAATCCGCCGCCACGACGGCTTGGCTCAACTTCATTCCTTCCTGCCACTCCACCACCGAGTTCCGCACCGGCCCCTGCACAAACACCACCGGTCCCTGCGGGCGCTGAGGCTGGGTCTGCGTCGCCCCTTGCATCGCCTTTTCCTGGCCGGCCATGTAAGCCTGCTGGGCCTCCCATTTCGCCTTTTTCTCGCTGACACATCCCGCGCCCACCGCTCCTGCGATCAATAGGCAAAGAATGACCGCGCGCATGGTCAACAACTGGTTGGCGCCTCCCGCAACACCTCGACGCAGTGCGGCACCGCCGCCGCCACAAACCCAAAACATTCCACCGCGCCGCTCGGCTTGCCGGGCAGGCAAATCACCAGTGTTTTCTCCACCACTGCGGCAAGGTTGCGGGACAGGATCGCGTTATGAGTAATCTTCATGGATTCCATCCTCATGGCCTCGCCAAAACCTGGAAGTTCGCGCACGGCAATCTCCAGCACTGCTTCCGGCGTGACATCGCGCAAAGCCACACCCGTACCGCCGGTGGTCAGGATGACATGACAGCCTTTGGTGATTTGCTCGCGGATGGCCCGTTGGATGTCGCGCCTTTCATCCGGCACCAGCGTTTCAACCAGAATTTTCCAGCCTCGCGCCACCGCCGCCTGGCGCAAGGCCGGCCCGCCCAGATCGTCGTATTGACCGCGCGCGGCGCGGTCGGAAATGGTGATGATGCCGGCTTCGATGGACATTATTTCTTTAGTTTTGACACCAGGACGATGTCGGTGATGCGCATGGTTTTGTCCAGCGCCTTGCACATGTCGTAAATCGTCAGCGCCGCCACGCTCACCGCCGTCAGCGCCTCCATTTCCACGCCCGTGGCCGCCGTGATGCTGGCCGTCGCCGTGATGACGACGCGGTCGCGTGCAGGTGGAATTTCAAATTCCACCGAGCAATGCGTCATGTTCAAAGGATGGCAGAGTGGGATTAACTCACCCGTTTTCTTGGCCGCCAGAACTCCCGCCACGCGCGCGCAAGCAAACACGTTGCCCTTGGCCACCTCGTCTTTCTCGATGGCCCCGACAGTGCCCGGTTGCAAAAGGATGCTGCCGCGCGCCACCGCCTCGCGGCGAACGGCCGGTTTGGCGGAGACATCCACCATTCTGATCTCGCCGCGCGCATTCAAATGTGAAAACCTCTTCATGGCCGGATGGGATGAACCACGCTCTCTTTCCATTCAACCACCGCCGCGCGCATTTGTTCCGCCAAGTGCCAGTTTTTTTTCACGTGCCTGGGAATGAATCCGGGCGACGTACCCAGCAAATCCGTCGTGACCAAAATCTCGCCGTCGCAATGCGGACCGGAGCCGATGCCAATGGTGGGAATGGAAACCTTGCTCGTCAGTTCCAGCGCCACTTGGGCCGCCACCAATTCCAGCACGATCCCGAACGCCCCCGCCTTTTCCAAAGCCAGTGCATCAGCGATCAGCGCCAGCCGTTCTTCCTCTTTCTTGCCTATGACATGATAACCGCCTTCGACGACCGCGTTTTGCGGCAACATTCCCAAGTGACCCAGGAACGGAATGCCCACCGCGAGGATCGCCTCAATTTGTGGGAGGATGCCGCGGCCGCCCTCAGCCTTGACTGCCTCGGCCCCGGCCGCCACCAGGCGGCGCGCGTTCTTCACCGCCTCGGCCGGCGTGGCGCAACTGCCGAACGGCAAATCCGCCGCCAGCAACCCCTGCGGTTTGGCGCGGGCCGCGGCGCGGACGTGATGTTCCATATCCTCCATCGTCACGCACGTGGTGTCCGGATAGCCCAGGACCACCATCCCCAGCGAATCCCCCACCAGCAGCAGCGGAATGCTCGCGTCCTCGAGCACCCGGACCATGGCGAAATCGTAAACCGTCAACGCGGCAATGCGTTCGCGGCCCTTCATCGAGCGGATTCGAGTCACTTTGTCGGCGGTCATCTTGAAAATCTAATTGACGAACGCCGTCAACGGGCTGGTCGCGCTGGCGGCCGTTTGCGGTTGGGCCAGGCCGACTTCGTAAGCCTCGCGTCCACTATGGACGGCTTCCGCAAAAGCACGCGCCATCCGGCACGGATCGTGGGCCACCGCGATGGCCGTGTTCACCAGCACTGCGTCCGCCCCCAATTCCATCGCCTCGGCCGCGTGACTCGGGACGCCCAGCCCCGCATCAACCACCACCGGCACCGTGGCCTGCTCAATGATAATGCGAATCTGCTCGCGCGTCTCCAGACCGCGGTTGGAGCCAATGGGCGAGCCTAGCGGCATAACCGTCGCCGTTCCTACCTCCTGCAAACGCTTGGCCAGGACGGGATCGGCATTGATGTAAGGCAGCACCACAAATCCCTCGCGCACCAATATTTCCGCTGCCGCCAGGGTTTCCACCGGATCGGGCAGCAAATAGCGCGGGTCGGGGTGGATTTCCAATTTGATCCATTTCGGCAGGCCGGCGGCTGCCGCCAAACGCGCCAGTCGCACCGCTTCCGCCGCATTCATCGCCCCGCTGGTATTGGGCAAAATCAAATAATTCAGCGGATCAATAAACTCCAGGATATTGGCAAACGGATCACGGCTCCCCGTCAAATCCGCCCGGCGCAACGCCACCGTAACGATCTCCGCCCCACTGGCCGCGAGCGTTTGGCGCATCAATGCTGGCGACGAAAATTTGCCCGTGCCCAGCAGCAAACGGGAACGGAACTTCCGGCCGGCAATCACGAATGTTGAAAAATCATTCACCGTTCAAAGCGATCACAGTGCCGCATCAGGGGCGGAGATTAAAGTTTAAAGTGCTGGTGATTTGCGTTCTGCCGATTACCATTCCCGACCTGACTCGGTGCCATCCGGTGCCGGATTGGGCAAAAGCTGCATCCGTAGCTCAATTGGATAGAGCTTCTGACTTCGGATCAGAAGGTTGCAGGTTCAAGTCCTGCCGGATGCACCATTCATTATCAATCACTTACACTGTTTCTGCTTCTCCCTGATTTGCAAATCTGATACTGCCATTGTATATTGCTTCATGAAAACGAAGCAATCTATAGCTAACGTCGAAACTGCCGAGCTTCCCAAACTCTGGCTGAAAACTTCCTACGCCAATTTGATTCGCTACACGCCCAGTGGCATTTATTTTTGCCGCATTCGTGTTCAGGGAAAACTTATCCGCAAGAGTCTCAAGACGGATGTCCTTTCTGTCGCCAAACTCCGTCTGACCGACGAGGAGAAAAGGCACCGTCAAGCGGCACAGCATCAATTGGCCATTCAGCGGGGCCGTGGACAGATGACTTTCGCCGATGCTTTGAAAATCTATCACGCAAGACTTGAGGTAAACCCGGACATCAAATCCAAAACCAAGGACTATTACCGGCAGCGGGTTGATTCATTGCTGGCGACGTGGTCAGGGTTGGAGAAAACCAGCGTGCGCGACATCTCGAAGCAGAATTGTCTGGATTGGGAGGCGCGTTACGACGGCAGTTCCACAGCGTTCAACAACACCGCCTTGGTGTTGCGGGCCGTCCTGGACATCGCCATCGAAAGCGGCGTCATTTACGAAAACATGGCCCGGCACGTAACCCGGCGGGCCGTCCGGCCCAAGGAACTGGACCTGCCGGGCAACGACAAATTCGCCGAGTTTGTACAGGCAATTGAAAATGGCGGCGGGAGATTCAGCCGCGATTGCGCGGATTTGGTTCGTTTCCTGGCCTACGGCGGATTCCGCTTGGGCGAGGCAAAAAACATCACTTGGGCCGACTGCGATTTTACACGAGAGGAAATCATCGTGCGCGGCGACCCGGACGAAGGCACCAAAAACAGCGAAATCCGCCGCGTTCCCATCATCGCGGAAATGCGCGAACTCCTTGAGCGGTTGCGCCAGGAGCGACCCGATGAACCGGCGGACGCCCGCGTGATGCGCGTAACACAATCCGAGTTGGCGATGAAAGCGGCGGAAAAAAAGGCCGGTATCGCCCATCTGACCCATCACGATTTGCGCCATTTATTCGCCACTCGCTGCATTGAGAGCGGCGTTGACATTCCGACCGTCTCCCGATGGCTCGGCCACAAAGACGGCGGCGCGCTTGCCATGAAAGTTTACGGCCATCTGCGCAACCAGCATTCCGCCAGCATGGCCAAACTCGTCAATTTCGCAGCAAGCAATCCGAATATTATTCATCTTCCCGACTCACAACCGCTGCATGAACAAGCCAACCGCCGTCATCGATAAATCCTTGTTGCAGGCAATTTGCGAACAGCCAGGGGACAAGCGGGATATGCGC
>DATHOB010000409.1:0-4736 GCA_035485355.1 Opitutales bacterium
CATTTCGCAGGCGGATTTCCAGCTCGAATCACTCGTGCGCGAATTGAACTTGGCGGCGGTGAAACTCGCGCGCGAGGCCGCCGACGAGGCTGAACGCGCCACGCCGGGGCGCAAATGCTTTGTCGCGGGGGCGTTGGGGCCGCTCAATCGCACGCTCTCCCTTTCGCGCGATGTGAACGATCCCGGCAAGCGCGAAGTCACGTTCGACCAAGTGCGCGATGCGTATTACGAGCAAGTCGCCGCGCTGGTCGAAGGCGGCGCAGACATTTTGCTGCCAGAGACGATTTTTGATACGCTCAATGTCAAAGCCTGCCTGTACGCGATTGATTTATATTTTGAGCATTCGGGCAAGCGCCTGCCAGTGATGATTTCGGGCACAATTACGGATGCCTCGGGCCGCACCCTTTCGGGACAAACAGCAGAGGCATTTTGGAATTCCGTTGCGCATGCGCGGCCCTTGTCAGTTGGGTTCAACTGCGCACTAGGAGCGGCACTGATGCGCCCGTATATTGAGGAATTATCGCGGCTGGCGGATTGCTACATGAGTTGCTACCCGAATGCCGGCTTGCCCGACGCACTTAGCGAAACCGGATTTCCCGAAGGGCCGGAAGACACGGCCGGATTTCTGGAAGAATTTGCGCGCGCGGGGTTGGTCAACATCGTCGGCGGGTGCTGCGGCACCACGCCCGCGCACATCCGCGCCATTCGCACGCGGTTGGAAAAATACCCGCCCCGCCGCCCGCCGCCGCCAGCGAAGGGATTGCGCCTGAGCGGCCTTGAGCCGATGACCCATGACGGGCCGAACGCCCCCTTTCTCATCGTCGGCGAGCGCACAAATGTCACCGGCTCGCCGCAGTTTAAGAAATTGATTCAGGCCAATAATTTTGACGGGGCGCTTACGGTCGCGCGCCAGCAGGTGGAAAACGGCGCGAACATCCTCGACGTGAATTTCGACGAGGCGCTGCTTGACGGCGAGGCGTGCATGGCGCGTTTCCTCAACCTGCTCGCTGCCGAGCCAGATATCTCGCGCGTGCCACTGATGATTGACAGCTCGAAATGGAGTGTCATCGAGTCGGGCCTGAAGTGCGCGCAGGGCAAGTGCGTGGTCAACTCCATCTCACTCAAGGAGGGGGAGGAAAAGTTTCTGCGCCAGGCGCGGGAAATCCGCCGCTACGGCGCGGCGGCGATTGTCATGGCCTTTGACGAACAAGGCCAGGCGGCCAGCCGCGACGAAAAAGTGCGCATCTGCACGCGCGCATATAATCTGCTCGTGGAGAAACTCGATTTCCCGCCGGGTGATATTGTATTCGACCCGAACATCCTGACCGTCGCGACCGGAATCGAAGAGCACAACAATTACGCGAAGGATTTCTTCGAAGCCATCCCGCTCATCAAAGCGGCGTGCCCGGATGCGCGCATTTCCGGCGGAGTGAGCAATGTGTCGTTCTCTTTCCGAGGCAACAACACCGTGCGCGAGGCAATGCATAGTTGCTTCCTTTACCACGCGATTCGCGCGGGGCTGGACATGGCCATAGTGAACGCCGGCATGATTGCGGTGTATGACGAAATTGAGCCAAAACTCAAGGAACTCGTCGAAGACGTGTTGCTCAACCGCCGTGCGGATGCGACGGAGCGCCTGATTCTCTACGCTGAGGGCATCAAGACCCGCACCGGAGGCGTAGGTGGAGCGACGGCACCGACGGAAGAAGCGCTGGCGTGGCGCAAATTGCCCGTGCGCGAACGGCTGGCGCATGCGCTGGTCAAAGGCATTACCGATTTTATTGACGGAGACACGGAAGAGGCGCGCGCCGAGCTGGGCCGCCCGCTGCTGGTCATCGAAGGGCCGCTGATGGACGGCATGAAAGTCGTCGGCGATTTGTTCGGCGCAGGTAAAATGTTTTTGCCCCAAGTCGTCAAAAGCGCGCGGGTCATGAAAAAAGCCGTCGCATACCTGACGCCCTATATGGAAGCCGAGCGCGCCGCCAACCCGGCCGCGCGCAAGCAGGGCGTCATCGTCCTCGCCACGGTGAAGGGCGACGTGCACGACATCGGCAAAAACATTGTCGGCGTAGTCCTCGCCTGCAACAATTACGAGGTGATTGACCTCGGGGTGATGGTGTCGTGCGAAAAAATTCTGGATGCTGCGCGTGACAAACAGGCCGACATTATCGGCCTGTCCGGTCTCATCACGCCTTCGCTGGAAGAGATGTCGCACAATGCGGCGGAGATGGAGCGGTTGGGCTGGAAGGCGCCGCTGCTCATCGGCGGAGCGACAACCAGCGAGGCGCACACTGCGCTCAAAATCGCCCCGCATTATTCCGGCCCGGTGGTGCACGTGATCGACGCGTCGCGCGTGGTCGGTGTTTGCGCGAAGCTGCTTTCACCGGAGATGAAGCCAGCATTCGTCGCCGAGACCCGCGCGAAATACGAAAAGCTGCGCATCAAACACACCGCAGGTCGCGAAGCCATCAAAATTTTACCGCTTGCGGATGTCCGCACACGCGGCCCCCGCTTGGATTGGACTAAAGAGCCACCCTGTCGCCCGGCCGCGCCAGGGGTGCGCGTGCTCCAGGATGTCCCCCTTGCGGAGATTTTTACGAACATGGATTGGTCGCCGTTCTTCCATTCCTGGGGGCTGCGGGGAGTTTACCCGAAAATTTTTGAGAGCGAAAAATATGGAGTCGAAGCGCGCAAGCTCCATGCCGAAGCGGAACAACTGCTCAAGCGCATTATTGCGGAAAAGCGGTTTCACCCCCGCGGCGCCGTCGGCATCTGGCCCGCGAACCGGGTGGGAGACAATATTGAAATTTACGCCGACGAACAGCGTTCGCAGGTCATTGGCACCTACCATTTTCTGCGCCAACAAACTGAGAAGGACAACGACCGGCCTTATCAATGCCTGGCGGATTTCATCGCGCCCAAGGAAACCGGTGTGGCGGACTGGGTGGGCGGATTTGTCTGCACCGCCGGCGCGGAAGTTGATGCGTGGGCGAAAGAATTTGAACTGAACCGCGACGACTACACCGGCATTCTGATCAAGGCGCTGGGCGACCGTTGTGTCGAGGCATTCGCCGAGTATCTGCACAAGAAAGTGCGCAAGGAATGGTGGGGCTATGCGGCGGATGAAAATCTGAGTACCGAGGAATTGATTGACGAAAAATACCGCGGCATCCGCCCGGCCATTGGCTACCCGTGCATCCCCGACCATTCGGAAAAGGGCGAACTGTGGCGGCTGCTCGACGCGGAAAAATCCACCGGGGCGCGTTTGACCGAAAACTTTGCGATGTGGCCGGCCAGCACTGTCGCGGGTTTGTATTTCGCCCATCCCCGAGCAAAGTATTTCCACGTTGGGCAGATTGGCCGCGATCAATTCGAAGATTATGCCGCGCGCAAAAAATGGAGCGTTGCAGAGTCTGAAAAATGGCTGGCCCCGTGTCTGGAGCCATAAGGAAGGGTGCATCTGCCAATTAAGTGGCCGCGGGTGGTGCGATGGCCGCGTGCAATTTATCGAGTGCCACGCGGGCCGGGGTGAAGCCCGGCTGGAGTTGCAAGGCAGCCTGGTATTGCAAAATGGCGTCCCGCGGACGGTTTTCCCGCAACAGGATGTTGGCGTAATTGTAATGGGCGGCAACGGAATCCGGGTGAAAATATACAGCCATTTCGCATTGCACCTCGGCGCCATGAACGTCACCCAGCGTAAGTAAAACCGCACCGTAATTGACGTGAACTTCCAACGACTCCGGGCGCAAGTGCTCTGCAATAAAATAATGCTGCGCCGCATCATCGTAGCGTTTCATCTGGGAGAGAGTGTTGGCCAGCACGAGGTGCGTCCCATAATAATCATTGTTGATCTGCGCCGCCCTGGTCAAATGCTCGACGGCATCGGGCAAATCCTGCAAATCTACAAGCGACATGCCTAGGTTCATTTCCGCAATCCATGAACTCGGTAGCGAACGTGCCGTGTAGGACCATAGCGCAAGCGGGGAACGAAAATTGGCGGCGTAGTTGGAAGCCTGCCACCCGAGGGTGAACAGGAGGAGTACCAGTATACCCGCAGCGGGAGCGAGCAACAACCGCGGCAATATAGTTAGTACCTTATCCAGCCCCGCGACCACCAGGCCAATCACACCGAGCATAGGCAGGTAGGTGAAATGATCCGCAACCCACGCAATGCGCATATATGACATGTTCAAAAACCCCAACACCGGAGCGAGATTGATGACAAAAAATCCCAAGCCCAAAAGCATCGCGCGACAGCAAGCAGAAGACCGTTGTGCAATCAAAAATCCCAGGACGGCAACTATGAGCACCCAGGGCAGAAATTGCACGGGCGATATCTGGTCGAAATGCCACGGCGGGTAAGTCGGCAATAAATTCACGGGCCAAAATAATTTGCCCATATAAAAGAACAGGGCCTGCCCGGCACCTATCGCACGGGCGGATAATCCACCTGCATCAATGGGCTCGGTGCCGATGGCCCAAAGGTTTTGGAAAAACAGGGTGAGCAGGCCCAATACCATTGAAACAATGAAAAACGGCGCAATGGCCAGGAACTTCTCACGGGTGATACCGCCGTGCTTCCACCAGGCATGAAGCAATAAGATGAACGGGAGCATCACGACGGAAGTTTTCGCCAACAGCGCCAGGAGGAAAAAAACGAGCGCGGCGCAAAAATCTGTCGGGCGAGTACGCTCGTCGTAATTAAGCCAGAAAAGCAGGGAAAACAGGAGCAGGGG
>DATHOB010000410.1:0-4535 GCA_035485355.1 Opitutales bacterium
CTAAAACTTAGCTGACCCCGCGAGCGGCGCACCGAGGGGAGGGAAGGTGGGGCAAGCCAACCGGGCGATTACTCGCGCCGGCGGAGCATGCCGATGAGCAAGCCCACACCGACACCGACGCCCGCGGCAATTCCCACCGCGGCCCACGGATGTTCTTTAATTGCGCCTTCGGTGTTGTGAACGCCCGCCTTGATGCGTTCTTGCAAGTGAGCGGCCTTGTCCCTGAGGGTTTCGATAGCGTGTTCCGCTTCCGCCTCCACTGCTGCGGCGGCATCGTGATTTTTGATCCGAGAATGGGTATGAGCTTGCATGGTAATATTGGGTTGGAGTTTAAGTTCGAGATACTGTTTTTCTTAAAATGGAAGATAGCACAGTCTTGGGCATAGGCAAATGACCGGACAGGTTTTTACAGATGCCTAACACCTGATTGAAACTGATAACTCGCTGTCATAAAGCCGCTTAATTGAATTCGGAAGGCAGAGGCATTAGGGTTAAACCCCATCAATTGCCGCCATCCACCCGCAATATATTTTTTGCCATGGACTCATTGAAGGAGAAATAAACGATCAGGGAAAATTTTACCGTCGAACCCGGCGGTCGCGCGGCCCCGAAAATGCACTGTCTTTGCGAATCTGCTACCTGCACTGGCTTTCCCGTTGCTTAGGCGTTAGATTATCGGTAAAGTTGGGCGCTTATGTCTCTCGTCAGCTTACTCGATGTGTGCCACTGCTTTGGCGGCCCGCTCATTCTGGACAAGGTCAATTTGCAAATTGACCCGGGCGAGCGCGTGTGCCTGGTGGGCCGCAACGGCGCGGGGAAATCCACCTTGATGAAAATCATTGCGGGCGAAGTGAAGCCGGATTCCGGGAATGTATATTATCCCGAAGGCCCGGCGGTGGCGCGGCTGACGCAAGAGGTGCCGGATGATATGCAAGGGACGGTGTACGATGTCGTCGCGGCGGGATTGCGCGACCCGAGTGGGCATGAGGAGGATTGGGAAAAGGACGTGCGCCTGGAAGAATTGTTCGAGCGCATACAACTCAAGCCTGATATGGAGTTTTCCTCGTTATCCGGTGGTTTGAAACGGCGGACATTATTGGCCCGCGCCTTGGCGGCGAAGCCGAATTTATTGTTGCTCGACGAGCCGACCAACCATCTCGACATCCAATCCATCCTCTGGATGGAAAATTTTCTGTTGGAGTCCAAGCTGAACATTTTCTTCGTCACGCATGACCGGGCGTTTCTGCGTAGGTTGGCGACGCGCATCATCGAGCTGGATCGCGGGCGCTTGTCGAGTTGGTCGTGCGATTACGACACCTATCTCGTGCGCAAAGCGGAGGTGCTCGAAGCGGAGGAGCGGCAGCAGGCGCAGTTCGATAAAAAGCTCGCGCAGGAAGAAGCATGGGTGCGCCGCGGGGTGCGCGCCCAGCGCACGCGCGCGCAAAGCCGCATCAACCAGCTCAAGCAAATGCGGGCCGAGCGCCTGGCGCGGCGCGAGCGGACGGGGCAGGTCAATCTCAAGCTGGCCGAGGCCGAGCGTTCGGGCGTGCGGGTGGTCGAGGCGGAAAATTTATCTTTCAATTGGCCGGGGCAGCCGCCGCTGGTGCACGATTTCAGCACGACCATCATTCGCGGCGACAAGATTGGCCTCATTGGCCCGAATGGCGCGGGCAAGACGACTTTGATTAAATTGCTGCTGGGCCAACTGGCGCCTTCCTCGGGAACGATTGTCCATGGCACGAAGCTGGAGATTGTCTATTTCGACCAATTGCGGGAGCAAATTGACGACACCAAAACCGTTGCCGACAACATCATGGGTGGCAACGACACTGTGACCATTGACGGCAAAACGCGCAATGTGCTGAGCTATTTGCAGGATTTTCTTTTTCCCCCTGCGCGCTCCCGCACGCTGGCGAAAGTGCTTTCCGGCGGCGAGCGCAACCGGCTTCTGCTCGCGCGCCTCTTCACCAAACCGGCCAACGTGCTGGTGATGGACGAGCCCACGAATGATTTGGATGCCGAGACGCTGGAATTGCTGGAGGATTTGCTCGTCGAGTTCAAGGGCACATTGCTGGTCATCAGCCACGACCGTGATTTTCTCGATAACGTGGTGACGAGCACCTTTGTCTTCGAAGGGCAGGGGAAAATTGGCGAATTTGTCGGCGGCTATGCGGATTGGCAGCGCCAGCGCCAAGTCGCTCCACCTCCGACAACCGCCAAAAAGGCCCCGATACGGGCGGTGGCGGCCTCACCTGCAGCGAAAAACCGCAAGCTGGCGGCGAAGGAACAACGCGAGATGGAAACCCTTCCCGCGCGGATTGAGGCGATTGAGAAGGAGCAGGCGGAACTATCCGGGCTGTTTGCCGACGCTGATTTTATGAAGCGCGACCCGGCGGTAGTACAAGCGGCGAAGCTGCGTCTCATCACCCTCGAACGTGAACACGCCCTGGCATTTGCCCGATGGGAGGAACTCGAAGCGAGTGCCCAGCCATCATTATCGAACTGAGTATCAAACACTGGATTTTGCCCGGTCGGCGGCGAGGGCTTTTATCACCGCTGCGGCCTGCTGGGTGGTCGAAGCGCTGAGTTCGCGCCAGATGATTTGGCCGTTTTTTATCAAAAACGATTGCCGCGCGACGCCGCGCACGCCAAACGCGTTGTAAATTATGCTTTGGGGATCCGAGAGCAAAACGAAGGGCAACTGGCAGCGGAGGGCGAATTTTTTTTGCGCGGCGACACTGTCATGACTTACGCCCACGACGGTGAGGTTGAGTTGCGCCAGGACGTCAAACGAGTCGCGCAGGCTGCAGGCTTGGGCGGTACAGCCGGGTGTGCCGGCCATGGGGTAGAAATAAACCAGCACATACCCGCACTTATATAATCCGCCAAGGTTGACCAGCTGGCCGTCCTGATTGGTTGCGGTGACGTCGGGTGCAGTTGCGCCAACAGCGAGTGGCTGGACATTGCTAACGAGTCCACTGGCGGCGCGCAGGAGTAAGTTGAGCATTGCGGGCCGGACTCAGGCTTGCGGCTTTTTCCCGCCATCGACCGACCACATGGGCGATTCCTTGTTATTGTCCGAAAGCTTTTGCGTGGTGCGTTCGAGCCGCGTGGCCAGCGTCTTGAGGATTTTGACCACCACATCGGGCTGTTCGCGGATAAGCTGGTCCACGGGCAGCGATTTGATTTTGGCCAGCTTGGCCGTGCCCTTGGCCTTGACGGTGCAGGTGCGCGGTTTGCCAATGAGGTCGGCCATTTCGCCAAATATGGTGCCGGGGAACAACATCGTCGTGAGCAGGACGTCGTCTTTGTAAACTTCGATCGCGCCGCTGAGCAGGATATAAAAATGACCGCCAGCATCACCTTGGCGAATGATGGTCGAGCCGTGCGTAAATTCAACTTCCTCGTTGGGCATAATTAAAGAAGAACATACGCCCGTTATGATTAAACGTCAATCACATCGTCGTCCCGCCGTGCAGTGGGCGAGTTGGGCGCGCGCGCGCCGAGGCCGCGAGTGGAGGCGATAAAGCGGCGCCGGCCCAGCCAGAAATTGGCAATCAACGACATGACAGTTACCACCAAAGAACCCCAGAAAGCCGACCAAAAACCCACCACGTAAAAACCCGGCACCAGTTTGGTCGCGAGCCAGAATAAAAAGGCATTGATGAGGAGCAAGCCGAAGCCCAAAGTCAGCACCACAAATGGGAGCGCAAACAAAATCAAAATTGGCCGGATAACGACGTTCAAAACCGTCAACACCAGCACCACCAGCGCGAGGGTGCCCAGGCCATACGGGCCGATGCTGTCGGCGCCATTATAACTGATACCCTTGGAGGTGTGGGCGGCAATCACCACGCCGAGCGCAATCATGAACCAGCGCAACAGGTGACGCCCCACAGGCATCGCCCGCTCGCTGCTGACAGTAAATGCACCACGATCGGCCATGAAAAATAAATTTGAAGCGTGAATATAGGTGGGAAAAGGAAGGCACGCAAATAGGAAATACATTTTTGCTGGAGAACAGGAAGTATTCTCCTCCCAGGCCTCTCGCTCTTTTCCTTTGATCTCTTCAAGAATGATTGACGGGGAATTTATATAGTGTCGGCGCGGCGGGCATATTCGATGGCCGGGCTTTTGGCGGAATACGAGTTGCACACGGTGCTTAAAAAGATTGGGAATGCGTTGATTGAATGTGATGATGGAAGATGACCTTCATTAGTGAACCATTCTCGGTGGGGAATCCGGACGTAGTCAAAACTAAATCTTCGCGCGGTTCGGTGCGGCGAAATGTTTTTTTAATGCCCGCCAGTGCGCCAGCCGTTCGGCGATGGCGGCTTCCGCGCCAGCAGGGTGGGGGCCGGGATCGTAGAGTTGCAAATATTTCTCCATATAATCCTGGCCGGAAATCGCTTCGGGGAATTCGTGGCTGTATAAATAGCCCTCGCCGTGGCCGAGTTTTTTGTTGGTGACAGTGTGGCTGTCGCGCAATGTCTTCGGCACGGCCTGCACGGGATGGTTCTTCAACGCTTCCCGCG
>DATHOB010000411.1:0-5651 GCA_035485355.1 Opitutales bacterium
GCCTGCGGCGGCGGCGCCTACGGCGGCAACCGCCACGAGGAAGCAGCCCGAATTTAAAAGTAAAGTGGTGGCGAGCAATGTGCTGACCAACCCGCGAAGGAGATAAGTGGATTTTTTCATGTGTCCGCGCAGGATATACGATGTCGACGTTTGCCGATATGGGGCGTAACCCTACTCTCAAACGGCGACGCACCCAGGACACTAAGTCAGACCTGCGTCCAGCATGAACCAAGCAAGTGGCCAGCTCCGCAGTTTACTCGCGCACTTCATGATTAGTTACATCATTATCCGTAACTAATTTTTTCCTCGCCTGGCTGGCGAGCCGTTCGAAACGCGTCTTGATTCGGTCCAAATCCTCCTCGGATAATTCTTCGATGTCCAGCAGGGTGTTTTGCGCCTCTTTGGTGGCCCGGATCAATTCATCGAGTTTAAGCTGCACCGCTTCGCTCTCCCGATTCTGAGAATTGCGGATCAAAAAGATCATCAGGAAAGTGACGATGTTCGTGATGGTGTTAATGACCAGCAGCCAGGTGTTGCTGGAGCGGAACAAAGACACGCTCAACGCCCAAATTACGATCAGGCCGATCGCAATGACAAACGCCAAGGGATGCCCGCTCGTCCGTGCAATCGTACGGGAAAACTTCTGAAAGCCACCCAGAACCCTGACCGGCCACGATTGTTCTCGCGCGGATGACATCGCCTTCAGCTTGCCGGTTGATTCAACACCAACCTACGCCGCCAGAACGCAAAACCCATCGCGCCAAGTGGCGCGAGCCAGAGAAATGCCGCCGGCTCCGGGACTGCGATTTCAGACACTACTTGACCGCTGCCATTATACATCAAGCCATTGTCATAGCCATCCGCACCAGGATCACCGGTGGCATTGAGGTTTGAAGTAGTGGCAATGGTGACGGCGGCTTCCGCCAATAGCCGGCCACCCAGATTACTGTCGGCACCGTCCAAAGTAATGCTGGTGCCCGCCAGGTAATTTCCCAGCATTGTGTTGTTGGCGCCGATCGTGATGGCTGCCGCAGCATCCCAGTAAATACCGACACCGCTGCCATTATTAACTGTGTTCTCTAAGACAACCGTCGACAATCCGGCAGTGGTGAGCGAGGAGCCAATTTGGAAAACCCACACCGCGTTGGGTTCGTTATTGGCGTCGAGGGTGAGGGTTCCATCGAGCGACGCAGCGTCGGAAAATGTGTAAACACCGGGCATCAAGATCTGGCCGCCCAAATCAATACCCGTCTCAGTCTGGGTGGAGGTCATGTTAGACAAACCCATGGCGGCCTGAATGAGATCCAAATTTGCTTGATTGGTCGTTGCGTCAGCCTCGTAGATCGTGCCCGTGATCACACCGGGAGGAAAGCCGGTGACGCCATTGGCTGCGTCCGTACCGACGTTACCGGTGATAAGCGAGCTGCCGGAATTACTTACTACGGTGCCGCCAAGCAGGGTAAAGTTGCCCGCCGACATCAATATTTGGGCGGATCCGGTGGTGGGAAGCCCAAGGAGCATAGCAAACGCTATGATAGGCACAGAAAGCAAAGATTTGATATTCATTTGAAATTTATATTTGATGATAGAAATTGATGGCAACACGTTCCCTTAGCATATACTATTTCCCTCAAGCACAGTATGGGGTGATACCCTGCCCAGGCATTAACTCGGTGTTTGGTGGCACTGACACAAAGCCACCCATTCTCCTCAGGTCTTGCTATCTGTGAAAACAGCCTGAGAATTAAAAACTCCCTCCATCACACCAAACCTACACAATGGTTGACACCACGCTGGTTTCAATTACCCCGATGGCAATCGCGTAGCGGGTCAGGCCCGCAGTGTCATGAATATGCAGTTTGTCCATGAGATGTTGACGGTGTTTCTCAACTGTTTTAACGCTGATGCCGATTAAGCTGCCGATTTGTCGATTGGTGGAACCTTCCGCGATGAGCTGCAACACTTCAGTCTCGCGGGATGTCAGGCGGGCGCTATGGGGCTTAAGCAGACCATTGCGATCGCGCAATTTGTTTTGAATCAAGTTTTGGCGCTTGGCAATGGTTGGGCTGTAAAAGACGTTGCCTTTGGCCACTTCCTGGATGGCCTTGATTAAAATCTTGGCGGAGGATTGTTTTTCGAGAAAACCGATTGCCCCTGCCGCAATGGCGCGCACGACATACTCGTCGTCACTATGGGCGGAAAGAATGAGCACCTTGGCTGCCGGGTCGGTGACGAGAATATGTTTCGTGGCCTCCAAGCCATTGAGCATCGGCAGGGCGATGTCCATGAGAATGACCTGGGGTCGCAGCTCCAACGCCAACTCCACCGCTTGCCGGCCCGTCCTCGCTTCACCGAGGATGCGAAAACCCCCGTCAACATTCAGGAGTGAACTTAATCCCTCCCGCACGACGACGTGGTCCTCGGCCAATAAAACAGTTATTTGTTTGGCTGCATTCATTTTTTGCACTTCTCCGGAGAGAAGGGAATGTCGGCGCGCACGATGGTGCCGCGTCCGGGATTGGATTCGATGGCCAGTTTTCCACCGACCATTTCGACACGTTCTTTCATACCCACCAGGCCTAGGCGCTTATTACTGCTCGCCGCCAGGGTTTTATCAACGTCAAAGGATTTTCCATTATCATTAATCTCCATCCGAATAGCGCCGGAAACTTCGCTGATGCTGATCCGCACCGAGGTGGCATGGGCATGGCGGGCGATGTTGGTGAGCGCTTCCTGCGCCACTCGGAACAGCACGGTGCGTTTGGCGGCGCCAAGCGCCTCGACCCCGCCAAAGGCGGTCATCTGAATTTTAAGTTTTTTCCGTTCCGTCAGATTTTTGCTGTAAGCATGGAGCGCCGGGATCAGGCCAAAGTCATCCAGCACCGCTGGCCGCAGTTCGCGCGCAAACTGGTGCACCTTTTTCATCGAATTTTCCACCAGTCGCTGGGTGCGCGCGATTTTCTTCTTCAAGGTGGCCAAGCCAACGGTAGCCCCCCGGCTTAGGGTTGCCAACTCGACGTTGATGCCCACCAGGGTTTGCATGACTTGGTCGTGCAACTCGCGGCTGATCGCCTTGCGCTCCTCCTCCTGCGCCGTTATAATTTGCCGCGTAAGTTGACGGAGTTTTTTTTGCATCGCCTGCGAATTCAAAAATAGCTTGCGATACTGCTCCCGGCCTTTGCGGATGACCGCCTCGCCGGCCTTGCGTTGCGTGATTTCGCGTTGCAACCGGCGATTGCCCTCGGCCAATTCCGCGGCGTGCTGCTGCAGATGCCGATTCGTCTCCCGGGTCGTGCGTTGATCCAATTCGAGTGGAACCAGGGCTTGGGTAAAAAACCCGGTGGCACGCCTCAGCGAGCCATTCTTGGGATCGGAAAAATCGTGGGCGGCAGACAGGGATTCCACGGCCCGTTCGTGGATGACGGCCAGATCCAATGTTGCCAAGTTGGCCGCCAAAGCAGCCCGGCCCATCTCCTTCGCGCGCCCCACATAGCTGGAACCCTGCTGGTGCCGCAGATAAACCCGGAGCGCCACTAGGTAACGGGCCGACAATCGCTTGCGGGCATTTTTCATGAGCGCGTCTTCGTTGGGCATTGAGAGTGAAAAGATAGCTCGTGTCATTAAACGCGAACGCCCTCCTAATAACAATGGGGTAATTACCTACCCCGCGGCGCAGAATTCCTTATGGGTGGGTAAACATCCCATGGCGCGATTGTTCCCCGCCGGATATGCTTGGCCTGTGAATAATAATTATTTTCAGGATCAAAACCAAAAGCCGAAAGGCGTGGCGCGAGTGGCTGGTGCCGGTGAATTGAATCACAACAAAACCGACTTTCCACCCTATGCGGATGAAGTGGCGGCCCGGGCTTACTTGAGTTACATAAACGAGGGTTTCCCCCATGGGCGTCATGTCGAGCACTGGCTGGACGCCGAGGCCGAAATCCGCAAAGAGCGCAACCTGACCCGCACGCACCTATACCCCGGCCAAAAATAAGTGGCTGCCGAAATCTGCCAAAAAATTATTTATGCCAAAATCATTCCGCTACGACGCGACGGCCACCGCCACCATGCATGAAACCGAAAACGACCTGCCCGAAAAATCCCGGCGGAAGCTGACCACGCTGTTGAACCAGCGTCTCGCCTCCGCGGTGGATTTGCAAACCCAGCTCAAACAGGCGCATTGGAATGTGAAAGGCCCAAGCTTCATCAGCTTGCATGAACTCTTTGACCAAGTGGACGAAGCGGTTGAAACCTACGTGGACATGATTGCCGAGCGCATCGTCCAACTCGGCGGAATCGCCGAGGGCACTGCGCGCATTGCGGCGGTGCGCTCGCGCCTGCCAGAGTATCCGCTTGCGATAGCTGACGGCGTTGCCCACACGCAAGCCGTGGCCAAGGCGCTGGCCAGCTTCGGACGGGAAGCGCGTGCATCCATTCAGGAAGCGGTGTCTTTGGAAGACGCAGGCACGGCCGATCTATTCACCGAAGTTTCGCGCGGGATGGATAAATGGCTTTGGTTTGTCGAAGCCCATCATCAGGCGTCCAAGTAAAAATAATCTCCAGTCAACCAATTCAAAAATATGAACAAACTCGTAATCAAGGGCGATTGGAACATCGTCAAAGGTAAATTGAAAGAAAAATGGTCCGCGCTGACGGACAACGATCTCGAATACGTTTCAGGCCAGACGGACGTGCTGTTGGGACGAATCCAGAAAAGCACCGGCGCAACCCTGGATGCAATCCACCAGGCGATGGAAGATGCCAACTCCTAACACCCCATAGCAACAGTGGCGCATAAGAGTATGGAAAGTTCAGGATCATGAACATCAAATGCCTGGGTCTTTTGACTTTAATTGCATTTTCCGCCCCCCAGCCCCGGCACACACCCAAACCATTTTGCTTGCTTCGAGTGCGTCGAACACGAAAAAGATTTTTAATCGCTGTTTAACCACGGAATAGAAATGAAAAACCGGAAGCTCATTTTGTACGGGCTGTTGACTGTGTGCTATGTGGGTTGGGTCATGGGACAGGAGGAAATAAAATCGAGTTATACCCCGGTCATTATGCCGGAGAAGTTTTCCGCAATGATGGCGCGGATGATATTGGAGAAACCTGCCGTGATGAAACGGCAGTTGGATCTGCTGGCCGAACGCTACGATTTGCGCAACGACCCTTCGCCCGACGCCACCATGACCCGGGGCAAACCTCTCCAGCAGGGCGTCCGAGTGATACTGGCACCTGATCTGACTTGGGATAAGCTCGGCACAATGACCCCGGAAGAGATTCGCAATGGCGATCTTTTCCCGCATGGTTTTCTGCCTTTGCCGCATCCCAACCAGCCGGAGGGCGGTATGGTTTTCCCGCATTTCGAGATTGATGAAATCAAGAAACAGGAAGGACGGGATTTGACCCGGTTCGATTTGGATTTCGATTTGCCGGACCATTTCCTCCCGGAATTTCCTGCACCCATGTTCTTGACCACCCGTCCGGATTTGGGCGACGTCTCCCAAGGCAAGCTCGTGACCAGCGATAATTTCTTTGACTTGTTCAATGGGATTTTGAACCCGAAACAAATTGAAGGGCTGCGGCTGTTGGTGACGCCCTTTCCCGAGCAGCAGTTCAATGACACCAATGACCGGCGCTCGGAACGG
>DATHOB010000412.1:0-3708 GCA_035485355.1 Opitutales bacterium
TGCTCGACAAGGCGGATTCGATGATTATTGGCGGCGCAATGGCCTACACCTTCGGTTTGGCGCTTGGCAAAAAAGTCGGCAAGAGCCTCACCGAGCCGGACAAGGTAAATCTCGCGCAAATGGCTTTGCAAAAAGCCAAGATCCGCGGCGTCAAACTTCTGCTGCCGGTGGACACTTTGATCACCGATAAACTCGACTTTCCCAACGCGCAAGTGGGTGATACCAAAGTTGTCGAAGGCGATATTCCCGATGGCTGGGAAGGCGTGGACATCGGCCCGAAATCCATCGCGTTGTTCAATGCAGAAATTGCGCGCTCCAAAACCATTTTGTGGAACGGCCCCATGGGCGTGTTCGAGATCAAGGCCTGCGCGCAGGGCACGTTTGCGATGGCCAAGGCGATTGCGGAAAATTCCGGCGCGATTTCCATCATTGGCGGCGGCGATTCCGTCAAAGCCATGAAGAAGAGCGGACACGCGGCAAAAGTTTCCTTTATCAGCACCGGCGGCGGCGCGAGCCTCGAATTTCTCGAAGGCGCGGTGCTCCCAGGGGTGTCTTGCCTCGAATCAATGTAAAACGTTTGTCGACCTGTGTTTTTATAACCTTTATACTCGATTTCCCACCATGGCTAATAACGTTCGCAAATATCTCATCGCCGGCAATTGGAAGATGAACAAGACCGCGAGCGAAGCCGTGGACTTGGTGAAGGAATTGATGGTGGAGGTCGGCCAGACCACTGATGTCGGAGTCGCTGTCTGCCCGCCGTTCACTTGCTTGGAAAGCGTAGCCCGCGCACTCGAGGGTTCAACCATCAAGCTCGGCGCACAGAACATGCACCCCGAGCCGTCCGGCGCGTACACGGGGGAGATTTCCGCTGGGATGTTGCGCACGCTTTTTGTCAATTACGTCATTCTCGGCCATAGCGAACGCCGCCAGTACTTCGGCGAGACGGAGCCGTTCATCAATAAAAAGGTTCTGGCGGCGCTCGAAGGTAATTTGAGTCCCATCCTCTGCGTCGGTGAAACTTTGGCGGAGCGTGAAGCGGGCAAGACACTCGAAGTCGTCAAGCGCCACATTGATGGTGGCCTCGTCGGCGTCACCGCCGCGCAAGCAGACCGTCTGGTAATTGCCTATGAACCGGTCTGGGCCATTGGCACGGGCAAGACCGCCACTCCCGCCATGGCGCAGGAAGCGCAGGGGGCGATTCGTTTGCTGCTCAATGGCCATCTTGGTGCCGCTGCCGGCGCGAAGGTGCGCATTCTTTATGGTGGTTCGATGAAGGCTGACAATGCTGAAGCGCTCCTCGCCCAACCGGATATTGATGGCGGCCTCGTCGGTGGTGCATCTCTCGACGCCCGTTCGTTCATCAAAATCGTGCAAGCTGCGCAAAAACAAATCCCGCGGCGCGGCCAGTCATAAGTTGATAGTCGTCGCCAGAAAAGCAAGTGACGCCAGGAGTAGCATGGTGGCCAAGGCCCGCGCCTCGGTTCGCGTCAGTACGAAATAGTGCATAGCCATTTCCTAGTACGGGTGCGGTGCAATGTGAAGCCGGAAAATTGGCGCGAACTTTGCCCTCCGATCGGCGTTTGGAATTGGGTCGGATGATTTTTGAAAAGTCAATTTGCCTCAAAAGCAAGGAAACGTCATTCTTGGGTTATTATACCTCCATGAAAATCCGCGTCCCCTTCGCCCTGCTTGCCACGCTAATTGTAACCACCCATCTCGGTGCCCAATCCGCTCCGACGTGGGATTACGACAAATTAAAATCGCAAGCTGACTTGGTTGTCATTGCCACGCCACTCGCGGTGAAGGAATTGAATGAAAGCACGGTTCTGCCCGGGATTCGGCAAAAGGGTCCTGATGGAAAAATCATGCCGGTGCCGGCCATGGGGCTGGAGGGCAGTTTTCAAATTGAAACCGTTCTCAAGGGCGATTGGGGGATGAACCGACTGGTGCTGTATTATTTGCGCCAAGCCAATCCGCCACCCCAGCCAATCCCCGGTGGGCCGATGCTGGTAAGTTTCGATCCCAAGAAAAAAATCCGCTACCTCATGTTTCTCAAATTGGACAAGGATGGCCGTTTTGAATCGATTACCGGCCTGACTGACTCCGGCCTCGGCATCAAAGAGCTCGGCGCGACTCCCTAGCCGAATACGCGGGTGGAATAAAACGCAACCGGCAAATAGCGCGATCAGGATTTATTTAGACAGATGACCGCAATTTGTGCCGCCTGGGTAAAGTCCCCCGCATCAAAACGGGTTTCTTTGTCTGCGTTGACAGTGCCGAGATAAATCTCCCTGGGCACACAGCCGCGCTTAGATGAAAATGGTGGGTCGGAGGGGACTCGAACCCCTAACCAACGGCTTAAAAGGCCGCTGCTCTACCATTGAGCTACCAACCCGTGGTCTGTGCAGGAGAGGTGGCTCCCATGCGTGCAGACAATCAGCCTACACAAATCCCACGGCCTCTGGCAAGCGTCTGTTGCGACGCATTAGCGGATATTCGCTCGCCGCTACAATATTGCAGGAAGCAAACAATCAAATCTGCGCTTGGCGGCCCGAATCGGTCGGATTTGCCTCAAGCACCATGCTCGGGCCATCTACGGTCATTGCCATCGGATGCCGGCTAAACCCCAATGGGGCGCGAAGGTCCCCCAACCATTTTTTGGCCGTTGCGCCGCTAAGTTCAAAATGCACCCCCATCAGCAGGCTGCCGATGACAAAGCTGATAAATCCCAACTCTGACCAGCCACCTTTTCCGATCAACCCGATGGCTAGGCTGACTCCGATGGCCAGTACATAGAACAAGGGGGCGCTGGGTGTCACTTTTCGCATACTTGAGTCTTTTGCTTGGATATTCCGCTGGGCACTTTTCTTATCGGCATCAGTTATACTTACTGAAACTCTGGCGATTGAATTTTTCATTATTTTTCCGTGGATTTCCTTGGAGTTTGCGATTGGGAAAACAGGACATGGCTAACGCCTTAATGGGAAGGTTTTATTTTCCCAATCAAGATTGCTTCTGGTGGTATTTCTCCCGCGAAACCATCTGGCTCCCGTTGGTATGGGGGCGCCTACTTATGCCCTAAACGGATGCGGCAGATGAACAGATTGACCCCTACATATCTGCCCATCTGCCGACACTCCATGTTTGGAGCATGTCCACCACGCGGGACTGCATTCGTCCGATTACTCGGCTTAGAAACTGAGCGAGATACCGGCGGAGACATCGTTGGAAACCTTCTCCTTGTCCGAGAAGCCCGCGTCATAATTGACGTGCAGGCTTAACATTTTGGTGAAGTTGTAATACGCGCCAAAGCCGAGGGTGTATTCCAAATCGCCCATGCCTGGTGCTTGCACCGTGAAGGTGGTGGGGTCGCCCGCGACATTGGCTGACACGTTGCGCTCAGTTTGCTCGAGGTCGTAGCTGACGGCAACGCTGGCATCGACGCCGAACTTGGTGGTGACCAAATATGATCCAGTCACTCCGCCTTGAATAATCACGCTCGGGTCACTCTGGCCATGGACTTGCAGAGCTTGCAAACTGTCAGCCGGATTCGATTCGCCAAACGAATCCACGGTGGCTTGGCCGTAGGCAATGCCCAACTCCGGAGTCACAGTGTATTTGGGCTGCACGATGGCGTCGAAGGAGACGTTGGCGGCTACGCGGTATTCATCGGAATTCACATCGGAGAAGGACGAAACTCCGGAG
>DATHOB010000413.1:0-3115 GCA_035485355.1 Opitutales bacterium
CGGCGTTTTTCTACGGGCTGAAACAGAACGAAGAGGCGGCGATTGATATTGAAGAAGGCAAGCGCCTCTATGTGAAATTGATTTCCGTGGGCGACGCGGACGCCGAGGGCGTGCGCACGCTGACTTTTGAATTGAATGGCCGGGCGCGCGAGGCCCGGGTGCGCGACCGCGCGGTGCAGCCGCGGGGCAAACCGCGCCGTAAGGCCGACCCGGCGAACGCGAAGCAAATCGGCGCGCCGATACCGGCGATGGTCAGCAGCCTCAGCGTGTCCGTGGGCCAGAAAGTGGCCAATGGCGACAAATTGGTCGTGCTCGAAGCGATGAAGATGCAGACGACGCTCTACGCGCAAGTGGACGGCGTGGTCGAAGAAATCTCCGCGCAGGTGGGAGAGCGGGTCGAGCCGAAGGATTTGATTTTGACGCTGCGGTAGGGCGGGGTGTCCAAAGGGACAATTATTCTTGTGCAAAGGCTCAATTTATTGGATAATTCGCTCATGACCAAGCCCGTCCAGGCAAAGCATCCCTATCGGGAAGTGCTTATTCCGCCCTTCAAGGGGACGGTGAGCCGCGCCCGAATGGAGCAGGCGGTTCGCGTAGTTTTGCTCAAACGCCCCCAACCGTATGCCCCGAAAACGACCACCCCAGCTTTCCAGGGGGCAAGTTTTCCTTAATGCGCCATTTGATGACGAATACCAGTCGCTTTTTAAAGCCATGGTGTTTGCCGTGATGGATTGCGGCTATGTACCCCGCTGTTCGCTGGAATGCAGTGATGCCAGCAATACTCGGCTCGAGAAGCTGGCTCGTCTGATTCGAGAATGTCCGCATGGCATTCACGATATTTCCAGGACGGAAGTGGACGCAGAAAACAACTTGCCGCGGTTTAATATGCCCTTTGAATTGGGCCTGTTTTTGGGAGCCAAATTCTTCAGCCAACCTGGCAAGCGATGTCTGATTTTAGACTGCGAGCGGTATCGCTTTCAAAAATTTATTTCCGATATCGGCGGCCAGGATCCGAAAAGCCATAAAAACGACGTGGTGCTGCTCATTGAAGCGGTCAGAAACTGGTTGGCGGAAGACATTCACCCGATTCGTATTCCCGGTGGGAAACAAATCCATCGTCGATTCATGGATTTTAAGGCGGCGTATCCAAGTCTCTGCCAAGAACTGCAACTCGATCATACCCAGTTTCACTTTAACGACTACTGTCAATTAGTTTCAGTTTGGGTCAAAGAGGCACCACTCGTGCCATCGAAAAAACCTCAAGACGGTGAGTGGCACACCGTTAATGTAGTTGAGAACGAAAAAATCGTGAAAAGGCAGATTTTAATGAGAGCCACAAGTTAGGGTATGCATCGAGCCGAAGGATTTGATTTTGACGCTGCGGTAGGGCGGGGCTAGGGTGGAATGGCCTGACGCATATGCTGTGAGAATAAAACCATTATTCGCATTGGCCTTTTGGCTGGCGGGAGCCGGGCCATTATTTTCGGCGGCAACCGACCTGCCGCCGGGCGATGAAACCGCACCGGCCAACGAACCGCCCGTCACCGTGGCGGCGACACCCGCGGGAGACCCAACCCGGCCCCAGCGCAACATCCGCATTATTTTCCCCGGGGCCACCGTCAACGACTTGCCCGCGAAGATAATCATGGACACCGGATCGACGACGGCCGCCATTTCCGAGGTCTTTGCCAACAAAGACAATTTGAAATTCGGGCCGCCGGTGCCGGGAAACACTACTGCCAAAATTTTGCCACACGCTTTATTAGAGGATCCGGCGCGGCTGGAAATGGTTGGGCAAACTTTCACCGAGATTTTTGAGATACTGTACACGCGCACGATTGATGGCTTGGTGGGCTGGCAGGATATGCGGAATAACATTTTGGTTTTCGACGCCGACCAACGCCAAGTCTCCGTGGTGGAGCAATTGCCGCCAGAGACCGCCACTTGGTTGAAATTAAAAATAAAAACCAGCGGCCAGCTTTTGCTGGAAATTCCGCAAGCGGACGGCAAGACCGGCGCGCTTTTGGTGGACACGGGGTCGCCTTTTGGCGTGGGCTTGCCTCCCACCGAGTGGCAGGCTTGGAAGGCGGAGCAAGCGGACGCGCCTTCAACCACCGCCAGTTTCAGGGATGCGGATGGGGTCACGGGAAATTTTACTGAAGTCTGGGCGAATGAAATGAAATTGGGGCCGATTGACCTTACGGATGTGCCCGTGCATGAAGTTACCGATCCGGTTGTGCCCAAATATGTCCGATTCGTCGGGTCGGTAGGGATGTATGTGCTCGCGCGCATGGATTTGGTGCTGGATGGAAAAAATGGTTACGCCTACCTGCGGCCGCGAGCGGCGCCGGGGCCGCCATATCCGGGGATTACGCGCCCGGGGGTGACCGATGATCCGGCCAGCATTGAGGCGTCCAATCAGAATTGGGTCTTCACCGGCAACTTGACTTTGAAAAACGATTACATGCAGGCGGCGCACTTTTTTATCCTGGGTAATGCGCAGGACAGCCACGGTGACTGGAATGAGGCGATCGCGAGTTTTGACCAAGCACTGGCGTTGGCGCCGGATTATGTCGCGGCGTATCTCAACCGGGGCATCACCCAAGGCAAAAAAGGCGATTACGGCGATGCCTTGGCGGACTTTGATCAGGTGTTGCACATAGAGCCGGAGGCCTCCACCGTCTACTCCAACCGGGGTATCATTAAAAATAAAATGGGTGATCTGAATGGGGCCATCGCAGATTTGAGCAAGGCGGTGGAGTTCAACCCGACAAGTGCGAACGTGTATGTCACCCGCGGAGTTCTCCGGTCGGCCAAAGGAGACAAAACTGGCAGCATGGCCGATTTCGCGCAGGCGCTGGCATTGGAACCCCAAAATGCCAGCATTTATTTTAACCGGGGATTAGCGCGGGAAAATAACGGCGATTTGGACGGCGCCATTGCCGATCTGACCCAATCCCTCGCTCTGAATCCGAAAAATGCCGCAGCTTATTATGACCGGGCCCTGGCCAAAGACCGAAAAAACGACCGGGACGGGGGCATTTCCGACTATGACCGGGCGATCGAAATCGATCCGAAAATGGTCAATGCCTTCATCAATCGGGGTTATGATTGG
>DATHOB010000414.1:0-4978 GCA_035485355.1 Opitutales bacterium
ACCCGGCCCAGGGGCGACGCTGGGCGCATTGATGGGAGCGGTGGTCTTCATCGCCGAGAGGGTGCGGCCATAATCCGGGAGGGGAATCCAGCGCGCGTCGTCGTCGTCGATTTTTTTTGTGTAATGTGCGGCCTCGATGGAGACGACGCCTTGGCCCTCGACAAAGCCCTGTAAATTCTCACGGGTTGGAGTTGCAGGATGGAATGCCACTACCTTAACGGTAGCCTCGCCACCCGCGCCGGAAAATTTAATTGTCCCATTGGCCGTGCCTTGGGGCGCTTTGCTCCAATCGATGCTCACCCACACGCGTTCGTCTTGCGTAACAGTGCCTTTGCTCTCGCTGAGCACGATCCAAGGAGCGTCGGCGGTGACGGTAAAATCGAACGCCGTCTGCCCTTGGTTGAAAACATCCACATAGCTTTTTTGTTGGTTATAGACATCGAATTGCGGAAGGGCGGCGTCGCCCGCCGCGCCCGGCCAGGCGGAGGTCGAGCTATCTATCGCAATACCCATGGCGGGTGCCAAAGGCACATCAATCTGGCGCAGGCCCATGTAATTCAAACTGTTTTGTTTTGGATCGGCCCAACTGTTTCCTCCGGGTGCGTAACCGATATGTCCTTCATCCATGAAGTGGTTCCATTTGCCCCCGGCAAAAGTTTGATTGAAAAACTTCATCAAATCACCGTCCTGGGCGAAAAACGCGCGGGTTTGCGCGTCCATGTCGTTGGCGCTGGCCCGACCTTGAGCGGCATATAATGCATTCTTCGCCGCGGCAAAATACATGTCATTCAGGTTGGCGCTCGCCTTAGTGGGAAATAGCACGAGTTCGTAGAATGCGTCCTGCCGTTCCTTTGGTAAGGATTCATAAAGTTTCTGCGCCCGGGCGGCCAAGGCGTCGAAGTCGGCCGTCACCTGTCCGGCTTCGTTGTAGTCGGACACGCTGTAGGAGGCGGGATCAAGCAATTCGGGTTTTCGGCGTGCATTGAATTTGGCGTATTTTTCGACGATGTCCGCAATGTCGGTGGCGAATTGCGGGCCAAACTCACGTGCAGCCCATAGGCGGGTGAATTCTTCAGTGTTGTCGCTCGTCCAGCGGTTGGCATCCCAGGCGAGACTCAGAAAGTACTCCATCGGCAGCTCGTAGCCTTTGAAATGGCCGACATTGACGATCCAGATGCGGTCGGCGCCGTATTGTTTGGCGAGGGACATTTGTTCCTGAATTTTCGGCAGGGGATTGGTGTTGAGCCATTGGTAACTGCGCGGGCCGCCGTGATAATCGAAGTGGTAGTAGATGCCCGCCCCGCCGCTGCGGGTGCGTTCTTCGGCAGTCGGCAGGCGGCGGATGTTGCCCCAATTGTCGTCGGGCCACAGGAGGGTCACGTCCTCCGGTGGACGCAAACCAGCGTTGTAATAATCCAGAACTTCTTTGTACGGGCACCACAGTTGCGGAACTTTGGCCGCAGCGGAGCCGTAAACCTCGGCGATCATCTGGCGTTGTAGGCCGATGATTTGCGCAGTTTGGTCCGCGCCGGTGGCCGCGCCGCTATCATTTTCCGCGCGCAAGCCCAGCGTGAGAATACTTTCGTAGTTCTTGTTGTGCTCGATGCCATCGCGCCAGAATTGTTCGAGAATGGGTTGCTGGGCGACATTGTTAAAATTCCAGTTGCCCGACTGCCGACCGGGCCCACGGTCCCATTCTTTTTGCGCGCGCAACATCGGCTCCTGATGCGAAGTGCCCATGACGATGCCGTATTCGTCGGCGAGCCGAGGGTTTTCCGGATCGTCCTCGTTAAAGGCGTTGTTCCACATCGCTGGCCAAAGGAAATTGCCTTTTAGGCGGAGAATCAGCTCAAAGACTTTTGCGTAAAACTCATGGTTGTAGTTGGCGACACCATTCAGGCCGGGTACCGAACCATAAGTGGCTGTCACCCAACCGCTCAGGTCGGGGGCTTCGTCGTTCAGAAAAATACCGCGGTATTTTACGCTTGGTTCGCCTTGCTGGTATTTGCCGGGTTTGAGATAGAGAGCATCCTGATGCTGGACGGGCACATCGGCCCAAAAATACCAGGGCGAAACGCCGATTTGCTCCGACAAATCATAAATGCCGTAAATTGTGCCGCGTTTATCGCTCCCGGCGATGACGAGGGCGGAGTCCACCCCCGGTAGCGGATTGGGTACGACTTGCAGAAAAAACGACTCCCACTTGCCGGTGATGGCCGAGGCATCAATTTTTTTGTCACGAATCAATTGGTCGATGATGGGGCTTTTTCCCACGGTGCCAATGATGACGGTATACTTGGGCAGGCCGGATATGTCTTTAATAATTGGGGCGGTACGGGAGGTGACGCGGTTGATGTCGGCTTGGAGGTCGCCCACCGCGCGGATCACTCCGGGCCAATCGCCGGCATCCACCATGAGCGTCGCCGTGTCATTGCCTTGAGTCAGGGGAAAATCACCGGAGTGATTGATGTTTTCGACATAAGCAGCCTGACCGAGGGCCCAAACATGACACGGGCAAAAAGCCGTCAGCAAGGTCAGCAGCACAATGCCTTTCCGGGCCAGAGAGACTCTTCGGGAAAAAGTACGGAAGGGGGCGAGCATGGCAGTGGGGTGGGGGTACCGGTAAACTTTCGGACGCATTATCCCTGCTAGCAACCGAAAATTTGGCTAGTCGAGACAAGCTGGGCTTAATCCGAAGTAGAACGTCTCCTTGGGTTGCGAAGATATCCCGATTGCATGGCGAATATCGGTGCCTTGCAGGCATATTTCGCCAAATCCCAAGCATAAAACCGCAACCAGCGCCTTGGGATGGGGTTTGCAACATACCGGGAAAGTTAAAAATCCGGGTTCCCAAGGTCGTGTTTTTGCTCTACTGTCGCTGTCCCTCCCCATGCCTACCCCCTTGAAAACCCCCATGCGGTCAATTGCGATAATTGCATCCGCTTTTATTTTTCTCGGCGTTTTGCCGAATTTATCCGCGGCGGATGTTCCTGCCGATGCCAGCAACACCATCTCATTGGCCGGTGATTGGCGCTTTGCCATGGATCCGAGCAAGGCCGGTGTGGACGGTGCTTGGTTCAATAAAGATTTGACGGACAAGATAAAGCTGCCGGGCATTTTGCAGGCGCAAGGATATGGGGACGACATCGCGGTCAATACGCCTTGGGTGGCGGCATTGGGGCTGATGACTTGGCGACAGGATATTGGCTTGGGTGGCGGACGGGGACGCGGGGCGCCCGGAGGTGCGGCGCCGGCGCTCAATCCGCCAGCGAATTCCCAGTACGCCAAATTCCTAACTCCAGGCGATGTGAAGGTGCCCTTCATGGTGCAGCCGCCCAAGCATTATTTGGGTGTGGCTTGGTATCAGCGGGATATTGATGTACCCCAAACTTGGGCGGGCAAGCGGGTGGATATTTTTCTGGAGCGTGCCCGTTGGCAATCCACCGTGTATGTCGATGACAAGCCGTTTGCGCCGGAGGAAAGTTTAACCTCCCCGCATGTGACTGATCTTGGCGTGCTGACTCCCGGCAAGCACCGGCTAACCATCCGCATTGATAATAGCGAACTTGATAATCGACGCACCGACGGCCACAGCGTTACCGACGGTGTGATGGCGACTTGGAATGGCATCATTGGCCGCATCGAATTGCAGGCAACTTCGCCGGTGCGGATATACGACGCGCAAGTGTACCCGGACGTGCAAACGAAGACGGCAGTGGTCAATGTTTCGATTGCCAACAGTTCCGGCCAAGCTGGTCAGGGCACAGTGACGATTGGCAATGTTTCTGCACCCGTGAACTGGACTACCAACGGCGGTGCGGCGCAGTTGACCGTAAACTTAGGCGCCAATGCGCAGACGTGGGACGAATTTCACCCGACGCTCCAGCATTTGACCATCAATTTGAAGGGTGCGAATGCCGACGACACGAAACAAGTCACATTTGGTCTGCGGCAAATTACCTTTCAAGAAAAGAACATGTTCCTGAACGGCAAATTACTTAACTTGCGCATGACGCACTTCGGCGGCGATTTCCCCCAACTGGGTCACGTCGCCATGGATGTGGATACTTGGAAAAAAATCATCCAGACCTGCAAGGACTACGGACTTAATGGCATGCGGTTCCATTCCTGGTGTCCGCCCGACGCGGCTTTTGTCGCGGCCGACGAATTGGGTTTTTATTTCCAGCCCGAGGGGCCATTTTGGGATGGGTTCAGTCCCGGCAGCGCAATGTCCAAGAAACTCGATGCGGAGACGGAGTCGATGCGGAAAAACTACGGTAACCATCCCTCGTTTCTGCTCATGTCGCCAAGCAATGAGAGTAGCGGAGCGTATGGCCCGACTTGGGCGGCAACCAATTATCAAAAAGATCCACGCCGGCTCTATGCCACTTCGACCGGGATTGATGCTCCGACTAACCTCGCCGAAGGAGTTACTTACGCCATTCTCGCCCATACACAAAAAACCTTTACTGATCCCGGTGCCGGCGGGCAATTGCGCGTGAGCAGCAATGCGAATGCCGTGTGGTTTGGCGGCGACTATCGGGATTCGTTGACCAATGTCCATATCCCGGTGTTGGCGCACGAGCTGGGCCAGTGGTGTGCCTATCCCGATTTTGATGTGATCAAGGAATTTGCGGGGGCCTATGCCCGGCCAGGAAATTATGAAATTTTCCGCGACTCGGCGGCGGCGCACGGCGTGCTCGACCGCAATCATGAATTTGCGTGGGCTTCGGGCAAATTTCAACTGGCCTGCTACAAGGCGGAGTTGGAAACCAATATGCGCACCCCCGGCTTGTCGGGTTTTCAATTGCTGGAGTTGCACGACCAGGCGGAACAAGGCACTGCGCTCATTGGTGTGGTGGATGCGTTCTGGCAGCCGAAAAGTTATGTCACCGCTGCGGAGTTCAAGCGATTTGCCGGGCCGACCGTGCCGTTGGCGCGGCTCACCAAGCGCATTTACATGGGCAATGAAACTTTG
>DATHOB010000415.1:0-8961 GCA_035485355.1 Opitutales bacterium
GAGTTGAGCCTTTTGAAACTGGTCACAGTATAGCGCAACTAAGCTCCCAACCGTTAATTGATAAACTAGATGCCACCTATTGATTGAACCAATGGCAAGGCGCGAACGGCATTGCGTTGCTTGAATACGCAGCTATGTTCGCGCTGCCTCATGAATATCCACCACTTGGAGCTTTTTTATTACGTGGCTGAATATGGCGGCATCAGCCGGGCGGTGCGGCATATGCCTTATGGCATACAGCAACCAGCGGTCAGCAGCCAGATTTTGCAATTGGAGCAGGATTTGGGGCTGAAATTGTTTGATCGCCAGCCGTTCCAACTCACACCGGAAGGAGAGGATCTCTTTGCCTTTGTAAAACCGTTTTTTGAAAACCTGTAGCCAATGCGGACCAAACTGCAACGCGGGCGGGCGCCGCAACTGCGTATCGGGGCGTCGGAGTGGCTGTTGCGCAACCACCTGCCGCCAGTTTGGCAACGATTACAAAAACAGCATCCGCAGGCGCAACTGGCTTTGCGCACGGGCTTGCAGCCGCAGATGGAAACGTGGCTCAAGGAACGGCAAATTGACCTCGCAGTTGTTTCGTTGGAGAACCGGCCCGCTTCGCGATTGCACACCGCGCCCTTACTGAGGTTGCCGCTGGTGTTGCTGGTGAATAAAGAATCGAAAATAAAGTCTGCTGAGCAAGTCTGGGCGCAAGATCGCATCACTGAGCCATTAATCAGCCTTCCGGTGACCGAGGCATTGAGCCGACTTTTTCAAAAAGGATTACGCCGACGGAAGGTCGATTGGCCACCCGCAGTTGAAACGAGTTCCTATGAATTGATTACCTGGTTTGTTGCCAATGGGTATGGCATGGGGGTTAACGTCAATTTGAAGGCGATAGTCTCGCATCCCAAAGTCCGGGTGATACCGCTGCCGGAGTTTGACCCGGTGGAGGTAGTGGTGATGTGGAGCGGCCAACCCTCGGCGTTTTTGCAAACGGTGCTGGCAGAAATCCAGGCTTATGCGCGGCAAATACAGCCCTAACGGATACTAAGGACGCACCATAATGCGGCTTCTGTGACCTTGACAAAGTACACGCTTAGGAGAAAATTTAGAACAACCGCCCTTACCCCCATGGCTACCTATCAACTTACGGTCAACGGTGTTAATAAATCAGTGGATGTCGAGGCGGACACACCCTTGCTGTGGGTATTGCGAGATAGCCTCGACATGGTCGGCACGAAATATGGCTGCGGCATTGGCGAATGTGGGGCGTGCACGGTGCATCTTGATGGCAAGGCACAACGCTCGTGCCAGATGTCGATCGGGAAATTGGGCGCAGCCAAAGTGACGACCATCGAGGGTTTGGCAAAAGACGGCAAATTGACGGCGCTGCAACAGGCGTGGTGCGACCACGATGTGCCGCAATGCGGCTACTGCCAGGGTGGGCAATTGATGAGTGCGACGGCGCTGCTCGCGGCCAAACCCAAGCCGACGGACAAGGAAATTGATGCTGCGATGTCCGGCAACATTTGCCGCTGCGCCACCTACACCCGCATCCGCGGCGCGATCCACGCCGCCGCCGAGGCGAAGTAATCTCATAAAATAATTTATGAACGCCGTCCTGGAACCCCCGCCGCGTCGGGAAATTGACCGGCGCAGTTTTCTCAAGCTCGGCGCCTTGGCGAGTGGTGGCTTGCTCATTGGCACATATCTGGAATTTGGCATGCCCCAGGCCGAGGCGGCAGCAGGTGGATTTGGCGGTGGCGGCGCGCCCCCCAACCCGAACGCATACATTCGCATCACCCCCGATGGCAAAGTGGCGCTGATGGCGCCGAATTCGGAAATGGGGCAGGGGGCCAAGACGGCGCTCCCGATGATTATTGCCGAAGAATTGGATGTGCCATGGGCCAGCGTCACCGTTTATCAGGCTGATTTGAACGCGGCCTTTGGCAGCCAGGCGGCGGTGGGCAGTGGATCAACACCGGGCAATTACACCCGCTTGCGCCAAGCGGGCGCGATGGGACGGGCGATGCTTATTACCGCCGCCGCACAGCAATGGGGCGTACCGGAGAGCGAATGCAGGACGAATCAAGGTGTCATTCTACATGCAGCTTCAGGCAAAAAGGCAACTTATGGTGAGCTGGCCACCGCAGCGGCGGCGCTGCCAACTCCGGCGGCGGGGAGCTACACGCTCAAAGATGCGAAAAATTTCAAACTGCTCGGCACGCGCGTGCCGGGAGTGGACAATGCGAAAATCGTAACTGGCACACCGTTGTTTGGCATTGATCAAAAACTGCCGGGGATGCTCTACGCGAATTTTGTGCGCTGCCCGGTAAATGGCGGCAAGGCGGTGAGTGCGAATTTGGACGAAGTGAAAAAACTTCCCGGGGTGCGCGATGCTTTCATTTTGGATGGCATTGCCGGATTGAATTCAGGAGTCGCGATTGTCACGGATTCAACGTGGCACGCCTTCAGCGCGGCAGGCAAACTCCAAGTGCAATGGGACGAAGGCGCGAGCGCCAGTTTGAGCAGTGACAGTTTTGAAAAACAGGCGGATGCGATTGGCAATGCCAATGCCAGCGTGGGAATCCAAGATAATTGGCAGGTGCTTCAAGCGACTTACCGCTATCCATTGCTCGCCCATGCGACGATGGAGCCGCAAAATTGCACCGCACTTTATAAGGATGGAAAAATGGAAATGTGGTGCCCGACGCAGATGCCCTCCGCCGGACAACGATTGGTAACGGCGGGATTGGGAATGCAGGCCAGCGATGTCACCGTCCATGTCACGCGGGTGGGTGGGGGGTTTGGCCGGCGGGGCTCCAATGAATTTTCTCTGGAAGTCGCGGCCATTGCGCAAAAATTTGAAGGCACGCCGATTAAATTGACCTGGCTGCGGGAACAGGATTTCCACCAAGACAATTACCGCTCGTGCGGCTGGCATTATTTTACCGCCGGCCATGATTCATCAGTTCCCGGCAAGATACTCGCACTGGGCGATAATTTTATTAAAAAAGGCGGCCCGGGCAATATGTCGACGGGGATGTTTCCGTTCAATGTCATCCCGGGCGCAAAAGTGAATTCGAGCACCATTCCCGGCGACTTTCCTCTCGGTTACTGGCGAGCGCCCGGCGACAATGGCGATTGCTGGGCGGTACAGAGTTTTGTGGATGAAATGGCTCACGCCGTGGGGCGCGACCCGCTGGATTACCGACTCGATTTGCTGGCAACCGCTCCAGCTGCACCGGCGGCGGGTGCGGGTGCCCGGGGTGGGCGGGGTGGCGGTGGGATGCCTGCAGCACGCATGATTCCGGTGATTAAACTTGCCGGGGAGAAAGCAGGATGGGGCAAAACCAAATTTGCACGCGGGCGAGGACAGGGCATCGCCATCAGCTACACCAATAACGCGTGTGTGGCGATCATCGCGGAAGTCACCGTCACCCAAGCCGGTGTATTGCATGTGGACCGGATGGTCGCCGCGGTAGACGCCGGATTGATTGTCAATTTAAGTTCCGCGGAAAACCAAGTACAGGGTTCGATGATCGACGGCCTCGGTGCGGCGTGGTTCCTCAAAGTCACCGTGGACAAGGGCCGGGTGCAGGAGGATAATTTCGATGTTTATCCTTTGATGCGCATATCGGACGCCCCCACAGTCGTCGAAGCGCATTTCATTTCTTCCCCGCTGGACCCGACCGGGTTGGGCGAGCCGGCGCTGCCGCCTTCCGCTCCGGCGGTGTGCAACGCGATATTCGCCGCCACGGGCAAACGCATCCGCACCCTGCCCATCAAGGATGAAGATCTCAAGTGGTCGTGAGCCAATCGATTGGAATCATTTTGCTGGCCGCAGGTGGCTCCTCGCGATTGGGGCGGCCCAAGCAATTACTGGAATACAAAGGCCGACCATTACTACGCCACACGGTGGAAGTCGCGCTGGCATCAGCTTGCCGACCGGTGATGGTTGTGCTGGGCGCGGAATACGAGGCGTGCCTGAAAGTTTTGGAAGGATTGGACGTGACGCCGATTTACAACTCCGCATGGAAAGAAGGGCTTTCCAGTTCGATTCGCGCGGGAGTGTTGGCGCTGGAGGGTGAGAAACCGGCAGTGGCTGGGGCGATATTGTGCGTGGCCGACCAGCCCTATCTCACTGCGGAAGTGCTCAATGCCTTGATTGAATGCCAACGAAACTCGGGAGTAAAAATTGTCGCCTGCGAATATGCGGGCAAACCTGGGCCACCAGCGCTGTTTTGCGCGAGCCTATTCGGCGAACTCAAAAAGCTGACGGGCGACGAAGGCGCGCGGCGGGTATTACAGGAAAATTCCGACAGCCTGGCCTTGGTGCGGTTTCCCAAGGGCGAGACGGATGTCGATACGGTGGCGGATTACGACAAGCTGCGGCAATCCGCCAAACCGAATACCGATGTTCACCGGGGCGACGAACCGGAGTAAGTAATATCCATTTGACTGTAAATGTTGGTGCTACCGCGGGGCCAATTCACCCCGGCACCGCCGAAACGATTCGGAGCAATAGTTCCGGTAAGGGACAGAGTTTCGCTATCCACACTATTGGATGCAGTGGCGGTGATGGTCGTGCCCGCAACCTTCAGGGTGAGATGAGTGGTGGGCTTAAAGACACCGGTCAGCACCTGTTGGTCGTTTAAGGGGGTGCCGACGCCGTTTTCAATTTTGAAGAATTGAAACATGCACTTCGCGGCAGACTGAGTGGTGCGCCAGAAGCGCAGCGCGTAACCGTTTTGAGTGCGCGGGTCATATTTGATATAAATATCGGAATGAAGATTGTTGCCGCCCGAGTCGGCGGGAGAACCGGGGATGGAAAAACCGGTGCCTTCGGTCTTCTCGGGCGTCATCGTGACATCGAGCTGCATATCACCACAATCGGCATCCTGCTGATACAGGAATGAAGCTGGAGTGCTAGGCCGGATACCGTATCCACCCGCCAAATTGTCATCAGTGACCGTGATCCAGGTACCAAGCACCGTCCACAAACCGCTGACGTAGGACGGATTCGCGTCGGCCACGAAGTTGCGAAATTTAGGCGAAACGTTAGCCGATGGGATATCGGCGGCGGCGATGGGTGTGGCACTCGTTACCGATACGGCTGCGCCCGGGTCGCTGATGTTGTGCTTGGGCTGGAGATTGGCCTGAATGAATTTGCCGATGGCTCCGGCGGGCAGCGTAAGCTCCCGCAACGGTTCGTTGCCGCGACTGACGGCAATCAGCCGGGGATTGGCGCCAGTAGCATCGTCGCACAGCGACCAGGAAACGAGCGACTGATCCTGCTTGCCGTGTAGATCGAGTTGGTAATTGAGCGATACTTTTCCGTGGGCGGAGACGGTTATGGTCGGGCCCGAAGTGACGGCCGGGGGATCGATATATTTCGGTTCGGCATACACATAGGCCGTAACATAATAACCGTTGGCGGCTTGGGCGTTAATGGGCACCCATTCGGCTTGGTCGGTGGTGTTGTTGGCAGTCACGACGACACGCGCACCCGTGGTCGTGCTCAGGGACACGAGTGGGGACTTGGTGGACCAGGTGATGGTCGGGTCGGCAGTGCGCGCGGGCACAATTCCTGCGCCAAGCGTGGCGCCATCGCCGCCGGTGCGAATGGTCGGATTGCCGCCACTCAACGTCATGCGATAGATCAGGTCACCGGGCGCGGTAGAGGCATATTTTTCTTTCACCCCGGCAGGGTCCCAATCGTCGGCCGTAGCATTGGGCGCGACCCGCAGCAGATTCCAAGGATTGTAGGCCAAGCGCTCCTGCGCACTCATCTCCCGTGAATAAGTGAAACTCGGCGGGCCGACGGAAGAATCATAAATGACGGCGGGTTTGCCTGTGGTGTCCTTCACGTGATACGTCAGCGAATATTGATTGGGGCGGGGTGGGGCCTTCCCACGGTTCCAGGCCATGGGCGCCGTGGGCGAGGCGACCGGCACAATGCAATCAATCAGGACATTGGGGCGCGTGGCGGCGTTATACTCGACTTTGTAGAACTGCATGCCGCGAGTCGCCTCGAATCGACAATTAAAAAACACCACGCCCGAAGCCGACATCACGCCGCGGCCAGTTGGGTAAACAAGCGTGCTATCTTCCCACACGCTGATTTGACCGCCGCCCATCCAATCGTCGGTGCCCTCGATGTAAACGTTTTTGAAATAGGAGCGGGTGGTCTTCAAAAACATCGTGTCGAGGCGGCCGAGCAGCGCGACATTGTCATAAACGTGCTTGTCACCCGCTGCCTGGAGGGCGACGGCCTGGGTAATTACATCGGAACGCTTGGTGAGATTCTTGCTGGCATCGCCGGGATATTCGTAGTCGGCATTGCAATAATTGATAATCGTGAGGTTTTTGGCGGTGAACCCAGTGGCATTGACATCGAGGATATAACCATCGTCATCGGCGCCTTGTTGCAGGCCTCGGTTGTCGGCCAGCACCACGGTGCGGCGGTTATTGGTCAGGCCGAGAAAGGTGATGTAATTTTTCCGGATGCTCATGCTCGGCGTGCGGGGCGCACCGCCGGGAAGTTGGTACACATTGGGCATGATGCCGATGACTGTCGGCTGGTCTTCTGTTCCGGCCGATGCGGCGGCGTAGGCGGCCTGCAAGGTCTTGAATTTTTTGTTCGCGGGGTCGTCCTGGGGCAGGTTGCCGTCGACGAGAATATCGTAGGTTAATTTCGCCGGGTCGATGGAACTTATGACGGGCTCGGGCGCGCCCCGCATGCTATCCTGGGCGTGTGCTGAAAGTGGAAGAATGCCGGCGAAGGCAATGAATGGAAAAAGAGCAAGACGAAGGTTTTTCATGGGGTAGGGGGTGGAACCGATTTTCATGATACTCCGCTGACACGTCAACGGCTCAGTTTAACGAGTTGGGAAATATTGCGCAATTAGCATAACGTTTACTTGTGACAAGCCATGGAATTGGCTTGTGACGGGCAGGTAATATCTATTGATTATTTCCATGTCCGCACCGAGTTTAGTTGCGCCCGATGGCCGGATGGTGGATTACCTCCGACTGTCCGTCACCGACCGCTGCAATGAGCGTTGCCTCTATTGCATGCCGGAGGGTTACAAAGGCTGGCAATCACGCGAGGACACGCTGACCGATGACGAGATCATCCGCATTGTGCGCGTGGCGGCGGAGCTGGGGTTTCGCAAATTTCGGGTGACGGGAGGCGAGCCGCTCATCCGCAAGAACATTGTCGAATTGCTGGGGCGCATTTGGGAAATTCCCGGGGTGGAGACGCTCGGTATTTCCACCAACGGCGTCATGCTGGAAAAACTTGCCGCGCCGTTGCGGCAGGCCGGGGTATCGGGCGTGAATATCAGCCTCGACGCGCTGAACCCGGCGATTTACCACCGCGTTACGGGCGGCGACCTGGCGCGGGTGCTGGCGGGGATTGACGCCTCCGTGACGGCGCGATTTGGCAAAATCAAATTGAACTGCGTGCTTATGCGCGGGGTGAATGAACAGGAAATCTGGCCGTTGGTGGAATACGCCGCCGCGCGGAACTGCCCCATGCGGTTTATCGAATTAATGCCGTTAACACGCCGCGACGTACTCAATGAAAGCAACTTTTTTCCGATTGCCGAATTGCTGAAAACCTTACGTGAACACGATGAACTGCTGCCGGTGGACAAGGAACAGGAGCGCATCGGCCACGGGCCAGCGCGGTATTATCGGCTGAAGCGCACGGGGGCGTTGGTCGGCGTAATCGGCGCATTGACGGAGGCGTGCTTTTGTGAACGCTGCAACAAGATGCGTGTGACGGCGGACGGGAAATTGCGTCCATGTTTAGGTGATGCGCTGGAATTCGACCTTATGACGGCGTTGCGCAACGGGAACGATGACGACGTGACGGCCGTATTTTACGCTGCACTAGCTAAAAAGCCCTTGGCGCATGGCTTCCGCGATGTTTACCAGCCTGCGCGCCCGATGACGGCCATTGGCGGTTAAAGGCCGATGATTTGAATTCTTATCGCCATGAAAATTTTGTATTTTGCGCATGTGGCCAAAGCGTTGGGACGGCGCGATGATGCCTTGGACATACCCGAGCCGATTGCCGTCGACGCTCTGTGGGAACGGCTGTTAGCGCTACGACCCGGTCTGGCGCCGTATCGGGCAAGCATTCACCTCGCCCGCAACAGTGAATATGTCGGCCCCGGGGACATGTTTGCCAACGCCGACGAAGTGGCCTTGATTCCACCGGTTTCCGGAGGGTGATCGCATCATCATGTGGACCGAGATTAATTTTTTTGACAGTTCGTTCCCGGCCCCGGGCATCGTTCCCGCCGCGTTTGCCGGTGGCAAAACCGGCGCATGGACAGAATTTACCGGCAAAGTTCGCGCCTGGGAAAAGGATGCCAAAATATCCGCCCTGCGCTACGAAATTTACCGGCCATTGGCGAGGAAAGTGCTGGCCAAGCATACCGAAGAACTCGCGCAAAAATACAGCCTGCTTGCGGTGCGTTTTTGGCATCGCGAGGGATTGGTTCCGGTGGGTGAAGCCGCGGTCTATGTGGCCGTGGCATCGGCCCATCGCAAAGAGGCTTTTGCGGCATTGGCTGAACTGCTGGATCGGTTGAAAACCAATGTGCCTATTTGGAAAATGGAGACCGGGGCAAACGAACCTGACTCGCCAGAACCGGAAAATAAATTATTTGCACCCGATTCAGTTGGCGCAGTCTGGCAAATATTAAATGACCGCGTAACCCTGCTGGGTAATGAACGGGTTCCGCTCCAGCAAGCGCTGAAGCGAACGTTGCAGGCCGAGGTCTTGGCCGATGCTGACCAACCACCTTTCGACCGTTCCGCAATGGACGGTTATGCTTTTATTCCTACCACTGGGCCAGCAAAGTATAAGGTTGTTGGCACAGTCAAAGCTGGCGAGATTGCCGCGCGAGCGCCGGGGGCCGGTGAAGCACTGAGGATTTTTACCGGTGCAGAAGTGCCCGC
>DATHOB010000416.1:0-8727 GCA_035485355.1 Opitutales bacterium
GGCTGGCGGCGGGGCGGCGGGTGTTTGCCGTCGGCGGAAACGAAGTGGCGGCGAAATACAGCGGCATCGCGGTGCAACGGGTGAAGCTCGGGGTGTATTTGTGGAGTGGCGGGTTGGCCGGGCTGGCGGCGCTGCTGGCGATGGGTTATTATGGTTCGGCTTCATCGGGCGACGGCAATGGTTACGAATTGAATGTCGTGGCGGCGGCGGTGGTCGGCGGGGCGAGCCTGAGCGGCGGGCGCGGCTCGGCCCTGGGGGCGATGCTCGGCGCGCTCATCATTCAGATGATTACCACGGGTATCATCATCCTCGGCATCGACCAGAATTACAGCCAGATCATCACCGGGACGGTGGTGGTCGCCGCGGTGGTGCTCGACAAATTTAATTCCTGGCTGGCGCAGCGGCGTTTGGCGCGCAAGGCCTAAAGGCGGGGTTGCATTTCCATGCTCGGTTCGGCAAACTGCGCGCTTCCCTGGTCTGCGTTAACCCCCAACTGCTCTTACCTCATGAACCGACGTCTGCTTTTCCTCGCGCCTTGCACGGCGCTCGCGCTGCTCCTTGCCGCCTGCGGGAATAATAATTCCGCGGGCACCAAGAAAATCGTCATCGGCATCGTGGCAAAGTCGAACAGCAATGCCGTCTTCCAGGTCGCCAAAGTTGGCGCGGAAGACGCCGCCAAGCGTCTGAGCGCGCAGTTGAACATGGACATCTCGATCGATTGGCGCACGCCCAACGACGAAAACCCGCAGATGCAGGCGGACAATATCGAGACGCTGGTCACGACCGGCGCGAGCGGCATCGCCGTCTCCTGCTCCGATGCGAACAAGGTGACCGACGCCATCAACCATGCGGTGGCCAGTGGTATTCCCGTGACAACTTTTGACTCCGATGCGCCAGATAGCAAGCGCTTCGCCTTGTATGGCACGGACGACGACAAGTGCGGCCAGCTAGTCATGTCCGAATTGGCGAAAATCATGGGTGGCAAAGGGGTTGTTGCCATTCTCGCCGGGAACCCGAATGCGCCGAATTTGCAAAAGCGCGTGCAGGCGGTCAAGGACGAGGCGAAGAAATACCCCGGCATCACGATTCTGAATGTGTTCAACCACAAGGAAACGGCGGCGGACGCCGCGGCGTGTGTGGAACAGGCGATGCAGGCGAACCCGCAAATCACCGGCTGGGCGATGGTCGGCGGCTGGCCGCTCTTCACCGATAATGCCCTGAAATGGGCCCCCGGCACGGTCAAAGTCGTGTCCGTGGATGCATTGCCCGCCCAGCTTAATTATGTGCGCGACGGCCACGTGCAAGAGCTCCTCGCGCAGCAGTGCTACGAATGGGGCAACACTTCCGTGCAATTGCTCGTGGACAAAATCGTGAACAACAAAACCCCACCCGCGACTTTCGTGCCCAGCGACCTGATCCCCGTCACCAAGGACAACGTGGAAGATTACTCGAAGAAGTGGGACGTATGGCTGCCGAAAAAATAGCGTGGCGTTTCTCGAATTTCACCAGATCACAAAACGCTTTCCCGGCGTGTTGGCGCTGGACGGCGTCAGCGTCGCCATCGAACGCGGCGCGTGCCATGCGCTGATTGGCGAAAACGGCGCGGGCAAAAGCACCTTGGGCAAAATCCTCTCCGGCGTTTATCAACCCGACGGCGGCGAGTTACGGCTCGACGGCAAAGTCATCCACCCGGCGAATCCCCGCGTGGCGCGAGAGCTCGGCATCACCATGGTGCACCAGGAGCTCGCGTTTTGCCCCAATCTGACCGTGGCGGAAAATCTGTGCCTCGGTGATTTGCCGCGCAGCGCCATTGGCTGGGTGAACCGCCGCGAATTGCATAAACGCGCGCGCGCGATGCTGGCGGAAATTGGCGCGGACATCGACCCCTCGGCCATCATCGGCACGCTTTCCACCGGGCGCGAGCAGCTCGTGCAAATCGCCGCGGCGGTCGGCACCGGCGCGCGCGTCATAGTCATGGACGAGCCGACCAGCTCGCTCTCGCTCGGCGAGACGCGGGAATTGTTTCGCCTCGTGCACGCGCTCAAGGCGCGTGGGATCACGCTTATCTATGTGTCGCACCGGCTGGAGGAAATTTTCGAACTGTGCGACGCCGTGACGGTGTTGCGCGACGGCAAGCACATCAGCACCGAGCCGATTGGCGCAAGCAGCCCGCAGCGCATTGTGCAGCAGATGATTGGGCGCGAATTGCTCGTGCGCGAACCATCGCACTTGCAGCGCGCACCGGGGGGCGAAATGCTGCGAGTGGAAAATTTATCGTCGGAGGGGCAATTCAGCGGGATAAATTTTTCCGTGCGCGCGGGCGAGATTGTCGGGCTGGCCGGGTTGGTCGGAGCGGGCCGCAGCGAAGTCGCGCAGGCGATTTTCGGCTTGGATCCGGCGGCGACGGGCAGTGTCGCGCTTCACGGAAGGGCCATGCGCCTCCGCTCGATTTGGGGCGCTCTGGCGGCGAAATTCGGCTTGGTGCCGGAGGACCGCAAGCGGCAGGGTCTCGTGCTTTCGATGAATTGCCGCGAGAACACCTCGCTCGCCGCGCTGCCGTACCTCACGCGGCTGGGTTGGGTGCGCCGCGGCGCGGAACGCGAGCTCGCGAACCGTTACGCCACGCGCCTGCGCGTCAAAGCGCCGTCCATGGAAACCTCGATTGCGACGCTCAGCGGCGGCAACCAGCAAAAAATCGCGCTGGCAAAATGGATTGCGCGCGATTGCGATATATTGATCGTGGACGAACCGACGCGCGGCATCGACGTCGGCGCGAAAGCGGAAATTTACCAACTGCTCGACGAACTTGCCAACGAAGGCAAGGCGCTGCTGGTGATTTCTTCGGAACTGCCGGAGCTGATCGGCTTGTGCGGAAGAATTTTAGTGATGCGCGAAGGCAAACTGGCGGGTGAACTGACCCGTACGCAATTCAGCGAAGCGGCGCTGATGCGATTGATGGCGGGAGTCGCCGAGACGGCGGCATAATCGCGCGGCAGAATATTTTATTAAAACTTCCGCGAATGCAGCCACGCCATCGCTTGCGGAGACCACGCCGGGGTGACGCCGAAGCCGTGGCCGCCGAGCGGCTCGCGAAGGAAAACGTAGGGCACGTTGTTTTTTTGCAGCGCGTTGGTGTAGTGGTCGGAATTGGCAACCGGCACGGTGGTGTCCTGCGTCGAGGCGACTATGAAGGCAGGCGGGGTGTCTTTCGTCACTTGCAGGTCGTTGCTAAGCAACGTCAGCAAATCGGGATCCGGGTTGGCGCCGAGCAGGTAATTGCGCGAGCCTTTTTCGACGAGGGGTTCATCGCTTAATGTAATCACCGGATAGAGGAGGATGTGCAAATCCGGGCGGTCGCTGACGCGCTCAATCGGATCTTCGGACTGCGGATTGCCCGCATCGAAGTGCGTGGCGACATAGCTGCCGAGGTGCCCGCCCGCGGAAAAACCGATGATGCCGACACGCGCGGGGTCGAGCCCCCAGGCCGCGGCATTGGCGCGGACGTAGCGGATGGCGCGCTGGCCGTCGTCGGTCTCGGCGGGGTAGTGATATTTTTGGCCGACGCGGTAATGGAGGATGAAAGCGGTGATACCATTGGACGCGAGCCATTGCCCGGCGGGGATGCCCTCGCGCGGGGAGACATGCGAATACGCACCGCCGGGGTAAACGATCATCGCCGCGCCACTCGCTTTGCCCGTGGCCGGAAGGTAAACGGTGAGCGTGGGAAAGTCGGTCGCAGCCACATCGCCTTGTTGCAATGGGGCTTGGCCGGGCCAAATGCGCAGGATTTGCAAGTCGGCGAGTTTCGCTGGCGGAGCCGCTAAAATATCCGGCGTATAGCCATCCACAGTGAAGTAGGGCGTCGAGGCGTTGATTTGCGCGAGCGTGACGTTAGCCAGCGCGAAAGGCGTGGGGGAAGTCGCCGGCTCGACCGCTGGAACAGTGGTGGCGGCGAGTGCCGGAGCGGGTTGGGCTGCGGCAGGCGGGGTGGGGGCGCTCGGAGCGGGAGAGTCGGCAGCCCGGGCTTGAGCGACGAGCAAACCTAGAATGTATGCAAAACGATAAAGACGCATGGGGGTGGTGGGGGCAGGCAGAATGAAAATGCAAATCGCGGAATGACACCACAAAAAAGGAATTGATTTAACGGCGCAAGCGGATGCAATGGCGTTTGCCGGTGGGTGCATCTACCGGTCAGCGCTTTTACCACCCCAATGCCGGGCCACCCACCCGGCATGATCGCGATAGGCTTACCCATGAAATTCCCCAAATTGTTTCCCTGGTTGTGCGGTTGCGTTTTACTCATTTCGTTGGTCGCCCAGGCGGCGGACGCCGCGGCTCCGGCTATCGCCTCGCCCGATCGCCCCGATCCGGCGGAGATTCCCCTGCCGGTCATCAAAACTTCCATGACCCCACTACCGGGTGTGGGCGCCCTGCCCGTGCGCAAGGAAATGCCGGATGTGCTGACCATGAACGACGGCACGAAAGTGACCACACCCGCGCAATGGGCGCAGCGCCGCGAGGAGATGCGGCACATTCTCGAATATTATTCCGTGGGTCTCGCGCCGCCGCCGCCGGGCAATGTGAAGGGCAACGAAATGCAGTCGCAGTTGGTGGCCAACGGCACGGTTCGTTACCGGCTGATTCATCTGACTTTTGGCCCGGAGGAAAAATTGAGTTTGGACATCGGCGTGTTTACGCCCGTGACCGACAAGCCTGTACCGGCGGTAATTTCAATCGAAATGGGCGCATCACCTCCAGGCGCGGCGGCATTGCCCAAATTGCCCCAGGGCGCAACGCAGGGTAAAAGCCAGGATGTGTTGTTGATTGTCGGGAATGGCACGGCCACCCCGGCTGCATCCGCGGCGGGCGGTGGCTTTGGCGGCGGAGGTAACGCAGAATCAATCGCCGCCCGCGGCGCGGCCAAGGATTATCTCGATCACGGCTTTGCCTATGTGACTTTTAATTACAACGATTGCGGCGAGGACACGACCTTGCGCAACGCCGACGGCAGTTGGGCGTTTCGCAACACCCGTTTTTTCCCGGCTTATCCAAATTACGATTGGGGTTTGCTGCGCGCCTGGGCCTGGGGTGCATCGCGCGTGGTCGATTACCTCGTCACCGACCCGGCGATTGACAAGGACAAGCTCATCGTCACCGGCGTTTCGCGCACGGGTAAAGCGGCCTTGGTGGCCGGGGCGTTCGACGACCGTATTTCAATGATCGCGCCCGGGGCGAGCTCAGGCGGTGGCACACCCGCCTACCGCTTCAGCGGTGCGGGCCGGGGCGGCAAGGAAGGGTTGGACGAAATGGTAAAAAAATATCCGAATTGGTTTTCGGCAAATTTGCATCAATTTTGGGGCCAGCAAGACAAGCTGCCGTTCGACGAGCATTGGTTCATTGCCCTGTGCGCGCCGCGGCCGTTCATCGCGTTGGAAGGCAATCAGGATCAAAACGTCGTCGTCAACGGCGTGCGGCAATCCTACCTCGCCGCACTACCCGCCTATAAATTCCTGGGCGTGCCCGACAAAGTTGGCGTCAGCTGGGCGAATCGCATGCATGGCTCGGTGCAAGGCGATTGGGATGCGTTGATCGCGTTCGCCGATAAAAATCTACTCGGCATGAATATCGGCGCGTGGGCCTTCGACAAATTCCCGGATGACGCCGCGACTCCGCCCACCACCGCGACGACCCCGGCCGCGCCAACTTCCAGCAACTAATTATATGAATAAACGGATTATTTTACGCACTGGATTGTGCATGGCCACATTGGCGTGGTTGTTGACCGGGCCCGGCTCGGCCGCCGAGACCCCGCCAGCACCCTTAACCGCAACACCGACAACGCCGACCACGGAAACCAAGACCTACAACGTCCGCGATTTCGGCGCAGTCGGGGACAACAAAACGAAAGACACGGTGGCCTTTCAAAAAGCGCTCGATGCATGCGCGGTGAATGGCGGGGGCGAGGTGCTGGTGCCGGAAGGCGTGTATTTGATTGGCAGTGTGCAAATGGGGACGAAGACGATTTTGCGCATGGTGCAAGGCGCGGTCATCAATGGCAGTCCAGATCCCGCCGATTACCCGATGATGGACATCCGTTGGGAAGGGCGCACCGAGCAGGGCAACCGCTCACTGATTTGGGCGGAGAATGTGGACCATATTGGCATCATCGGCCCGGGGGTTATCCAGGGGAATCCGGCGGTGGCTGCCAGCCAGAACCCGCGCGGCGCCCTCGTGCTCGAGCCGATTTCCTGCACCGACGTGCATTGGGAGGGCTTCACCGTCACCCAAGGCGGCAACTGGGCCACGCACCCGGTGTATTGCACCGATGTCGTGATTAAAAATGTAAAAATCACCGGTCAGCGCGATGGCATCGACGTGGACTCTTGCAAGAATGTGCTGATTGACGGTTGCAATATCGACACCGGGGACGACTCCATCAGCTTGAAATCCGGGCGCGGGATGGATGGCGCGCGCTTGGGCAAACCCTGCGAGGACATTGTGATTTCGAACTGCACGCTGCATGGCCGCTCCTTTGCCTGCATCGGCATCGGCAGCGAGGTTTCCGGCGGCGCGCGCAACATCGACATCGAGCATTGCCATTTTTCCAGCCGCACCTCGGCCATTTACGTCAAGACGCGCATCGGCCGCGCTGGTGTGCTGGAGAACATTTCCGGCAACGACCTCGACGTGGACGCCGGCGGTTTTTTGCAAATCAATTTGATCAGTTCCGGTAACACCAACACGGCGGACGACCCGGTCGAGGGATTGATTGGCTACCCGCTGGGGCGGAATTTCCGCTTCACCAATGTGCGCGTGGCGTGCACGACATTGGTGGATGCGACCAAAATTTCGACCGAAAAACCGCTGGAGGGTCTGACGCTCGCGAACATCACCGGCACGTGCTCCAAGGGAATTTTGCTGACGAATGTAACCGGCGCGAATTTGCATGACATCCACGTCACCGGGCAGGCGGGCCCGCTGGTGACAGTGGACCATGTGACCGGCTCGGGCTTGGATGACGCAAGCGCCGCCGCCCCTCCATCCCAGCGGTAAATTTCAACCCAGACACCGCACCGCGAGTTCCCGCATGATGGATTCTTCCTCGGCGGTGCCGCGTTGCAAAAACTCCTCAAAGGTGGTGACGAAGGACGTTTGAAAATCAATGAGCCGTTTGAGGGGCAGGGCCTTGGCTTTTTCACCCAACTTGCCGAGATACCAGACGTTTTGCGTGAAGATGTTGAAGGTGGATTTTTCCTCAAGGCCGCCGAAGTGGCGGGCGTAGGATTGGCGCGCGGCATCAAACGCGCTCTGGTCGAGCCCGCGATAGCCGAGGCGCAATTCCCCGCTGTCGAGCAACACGCGCAGCTGGATCATCAAGCGGTTGCGGCCTTGGAGACTCGAGAGCAGCGGGCGCGCGGAGTGACCCGCAAAAAAGTAGCGCTTGAGGGCGTCGAGCGTCCACGCAAGATCGAGGGAGAAGAAGGCTTCCGCGGGTTCAAAAAAATCGCCTTCGCCGAAATCCGGGACGAGTTCGCGGATGAGTTTTTCCGTAATGGGGTCGCCCGCGGGGCCGAGGTAAGTGGCGAGCTTGCGCGTTTCCTCCAGCGCGAGGCGGGTGTGACCGTTGACTTTTGCGGCGAGGAATTGCAGCGCACCAGGGGCGAAATAGGTGCCGAGTTTTTTCGCCTCCTGCTCGGCGAGGCCGATCAGCGCATCACCCCCGCCTTCGCCGCCGAGGAATTCCGCCGCACCGTTTTTTTGCAGCCATTTGTATTCCGTGCGGCGGCGGTCCACCGGGCAGGCGGTGATGAGCACGGCGACCGCGGAGGGATCCACGGTTTCCAACAACGTCGTCATGTCGCCAACGAGAGTCTTCGCGCCCTCGGAGCGGCCAGTGACTGTGTCGGCGAGAAAGTTCACATCCTTGAGCCAGACGGCCTTGCGGTCGCCGAAGAGCGAGATAGTCTGCACCGCCGCGCGAAAGTGCTTTAGCACAATTTCCAATTCTTCCAAATTTTGCACGCGGCCCTCGATGGTCTCGCGCGAAAACTCATCCGGCAGGCCGGCGGACATTTCCGTGAACAGCTCGCGCCCACGGCGGCTGACCAGAAAATCATCGTCGCCGCAGATAAAAGTGAAAGGCTTGGTGGTCGCGGGCACGGGATAGGGCAAAATTAAAAATGCGGCGTTGCTTACGGCACGGTCGTCGCACTGGGTGCGGGTGCGGCGGGGTGGTTTAGCACAATTTTCTGCGGAGTCGTGGAGTCCGGGTCGTTGATTTCGACAAAACTGTAGGACCAGGCCCAAACCGCCGGTAAGAGCGGAGGTTGGGAATCGTCACTGCGGACGCGGGACCAGATGGCATCACCCAAGAGATGGTGTTGGCTGTCGAGAACGAGGGCGCGTTGGATGCTGACCGTGCCGGTGGCGGGTGCTTGGTCGGGTTGTTCGCCGGCTTTGTAAATCAGCACCGTGGGCTGCGTGGTAGGCGCATGCGCGGGCGCACTGTAATAGGCGACGAGGCTGGGCGTGTTGCCGTTGAGCGCTTGCAGCGGTACCGGGTCGGAATGCGCGATGCTGACGAACCAACCGGCGGCGGTTTGAGTAAGTTGGACGAAGTTATCGAGATTGCTCCCGGAAAGACGGATGGAGCCATCCGGTTTAACATTAGCAGGCGTGGGCAACAAAGCGGGTTCCACGAGCGGCCCGGGAGGCTTGCGGGCTCCC
>DATHOB010000417.1:0-4716 GCA_035485355.1 Opitutales bacterium
ATGCCGACAAGGCGAATTATTACGCATGGCCCGGGCCAAACAGCAACACCTTCGTCGCCCGGCTGGCTCGCGCCACGCCCGGATTGCACCTCCAATTCAATCACAACGCCGCCGGGAAGGATTATGCGCCATGGTTCTACGCCGGGCCGTCTGTCACTGGCAGCGGTTGGCAGATCGACACCTGGCTACTGGGCTTGCAACTCGGCTGGCAAGATGGTTTTCAATTCCATTTTTTGCAACTCACCTTCGGCGTTTCGCTTTTCCCGCCATCGCTGGACCTGCCCATACTCCCGCGTATCGGCTGGCCCACGCCGCCATCGCATAATTGACACTACTAACGAACGAGAGATGATGGTTGCTCTTTCACTATGACACCAGAAGAACTCCAGCGTCGCGTTTCCAGCGTCAAATGGTTTCATACCATTGACCTCGGCCAAGGCGTCGTCACCCCGGGGCTGGACAACTCGCCGCGCAAGTTGGAGTTCATCAAACTTCCACCCAGCCTGTCAGGTAAAACGGTGCTCGATATCGGAGCATGGGACGGATTTTTCTCCTTTGAAGCCGAGCGGCGCGGGGCCAAAAGGGTGCTAGCCACCGACTGGCATTCCTGGGGCGGACCGGGTTGGGGAACTCAAGCCGGGTTCAAGCTGGCGCGGGAAGCCCGCAATTCTGCAGTGGAGGATCAACGCGTTGACGTGATGGATTTATCTCCCGAGAGTGTTGGCGTATTCGATGTGGTGTTTTTCCTCGGGGTGCTTTACCACTTGCGCCATCCCCTGCTGGCGTTGGAAAAAGTTGCCAGTGTGACCAAAGAATTGCTGATTCTCGAGACCCAGGTGGACTTGCTGTTGCTGAAAACCCCCGCGATGACTTTTCTCGCTGGAGATAAATCGAACAAGGACACGACCAACTGGTGGGCACCCAACCCGCCTGCTTTGCTGGCCATGCTGCGCGATGTCGGCTTCAAGCGGGTGGATATTGTCGGTCGGCCCCGGTCCGCCACGGCCCGCGCGGCGAGTGCCTTGCAAAGCGGCAAGTTTGCCCGCCGCGTGTTCCAACGCTCCCGCTTCGCGGTGCATGCCTGGAAATAGCCGCCACTAAATGTGAATCGCCTCGTGGTGGACGGATGCCGCTGCCTCCGCAATGGCTTCGCTCAAAGTCGGGTGTGCGTGGATGGTCGCATGGATTTCCTCCCAGGTTGCTTCCATCTCCATCGCGAGACCAAATTCCGCAATGAGTTCCGTGGCCTCCACACCGATGATGTGCGCGCCCAATATTTCGCCCGTCGCGGCCTCGGTGATGATTTTCACAAAGCCTTCCGGGTGATTGACCGCCACCGCTTTACCGGAAGCGGCAAAAGGGAATTTGCCGATGACGTATTGCAGGCCCTTGTCCTTGCATGCTTTCTCGGTCAAACCGATGCTGGCCACTTGGGGTTGGCAATAGGTGCAGCCCGGGAAACGCTCCACCCGGCGGGGCTGGCTCACACTGAAAATGCCGTTGACCGCTTGCACGGCTTCAAACGTCGCCACATGCGCGAGCCACGGCGGCCCAATGACATCGCCCGCGCCATAGATGCCCTTGACGCTAGTCTGATATTGTCCGTCCACCACAATGAACCCGCGATCCATATTCAATTTGACCTTCGGGCTGAGCAAACCGTCCGTATTCGCGGCGACACCCACAGCAATCAAAAGCGACTCAGCGGCAACCGTCTCGGCGGCTCCACCCTCCACCGCGGTCAAATCCACTTTGACTCCGGCGGATTCCACGCGAATATTCCCGGCCTTCACCCCCGTGCGGCAGACAATGCCCTGCTTTTTGAACGAACGCTCCAAGGCGGCGGACACCTCTTCGTCCTCCACGGGCAAAATCCGCGGCAGCATCTCGACCAGCGTGACTTTGCAGCCGAAACAATTCAGAAAATAGGCGAACTCGACGCCAATCGCGCCGGCACCGAGAATGATAATGGACTCTGGCACTTTTTTCATTTGCAGCGCCTCAAAGGAAGTCAACACCCGCTCGCCATCCGGTTTCAACCCGGGAAGCACCTTGGCGCGGCAGCCCGTCGCCAGCAGGATGTTTTTCGCCTGCAGGAGGCGTCCTTTCGCTTCACCCGAGGTAATTTCCACCACGCCCGGCACATTGACGCAGCCTTTGCCAATGACGTGTTCGACTTTGTTTTTCTTAAAGAGAAAGCTGATGCCTTTGGACATCTGGTCGGCCACGGCGCGCGAACGCTGCATCACTTTTGGGAAATCCACCGTGATTTTTTCACACTGAAAGCCGAAAACCTCGGAGTGGCGCATCGTCTCGTAAAGCTCCGCGCTCTTGAGCAACGCCTTGGTCGGAATGCAGCCCCAATTAAGGCAGGTGCCACCGGGGCGCTCCATCTCCACGCAGGCGACCTTACGCCCCAACTGACCGGCGCGAATGGCCGCCGCATAACCGGCCGGGCCGCCGCCAATGACCACCAAATCAAAAACGTTTTCTTCGGACATAGGGAGCGAGTAAAACCTTTCGCGCCTCCGGCGTCAATGCGCAGGTTGTCCTCAGTTGTTGGAAGGTTTGGCAGGCGCAGTGCCGGTATCGACGGCGGGTGCGGGGGCAGGTTTCGGCTCCTCCGTCCCCAGCCCTTTGCGCACACGGCTCCGCCCCAGCGTGAAGCGGACCTGGCCATCCAAGCGATCCATCAGCGACGGCGGACACACCAAATCCATCACCAAAACGTATTGGTGGTTGAGGTCGACGAACCATTGATGGTGCATTACGACCTTGCTGGTCACGATGGCATAGTTGGCGCCTTCACTGCGATAACTGGAAAAATAAGTCACTGGCAGGATGTCACTATCCTTGGCGAAAGGCGTGAGCAGCACAAAGGAGTCCGGATCCGACGCGCGTACTGCCGCGAGGTATTGGGTGATCGCAGTCGAATTGACTTCCGGCATGACACTTGAGGCATAAAGCGAGAGGGACAACCGGGCTTGCGGATTATCGCGGGTAAAAATAAAAGCGGCGGATTCGCCCGCTCCAGCGGGAACTGTGGACCAATCGTCCAACAAATCAAACATCCACTCAAAATCAGGCCCCTTGATGAACATCCGCATGGTTGGCATGCCATCAAAAACTTCGGAATGGATGTCCACCGAAAGCGGGGTGGGCGCGGGCAGATTCAATGACGGTGGCAATTGGGTCTTGTCCGCAAAGGGATTGACATTATCCGGTACGGAAACCGGTGGCGCAACTGGCGGGGTGGCGGGAGCTTTGGCCGAGGCTGGGTTGTTTGCCGCCGCCGGCGCAACAGTCGAGGCAACTGGTGTGAGAGCAGTAGATTGACTGGCAGGGGCATCGGCGGCAGATAAAACCGCCGAATACGAAACCAACGCGGTCACGAAAATAAAAGCCGGATTGAGCTTATTCATAGAACCATATTTTCCGGAAAACAGCATGAGAACATAGTGTGGACAAAGCTGCCGTGCGCAAGCCCTTCGTGAGCGTCATTCCAATGGACGCGCTCCTATACCTACAACCCCGCCGTAGCCGTGTTATACTGGGCTTGGGTAATGTAACTGAAATTGACGCGGAAATAGGTTCGCGAGCTGGGCGTGCCGGGTGGGTAAATTCCGTTTTTGAACTGGTTGTAATAGCCCCATTCTCGAGTGGGAGCGCTGTAGAATATGCCCGCCGATTGCCACGCCTGGCTGGCCACTTCGCTTTTGAACAAACATACCATGGAGCCTCGATAACGCACGGTGGTGTTATTGGTTGTCCAATTCTCCAGAAACCGCGGATAGTTGATTACCCCGCCGCTGAGCTGGTTGGCCGAGCTATCTTCGGATGGCACAATGCCCTGGATCACCGCAGTGTCGACCTCCACGCTGCCGGTAGAAGAAACATTGGGCTCCGCAGTTTTACTGCTCCGATTCAGCCAACTCCCGGACAAAAAGGTTACCGAATCCGCCGCAATCAAACAGGAAGGGTCGGGGCTGGCCGCGTTATCCGGCATGGTTTCATTATATGCCATATTGCCGGAAGTATCCGATTCTGGCGTATTCAAATTACCGTCGGCGTTGTAATTGCCATAAAGGTACACGCAGTTGTTGGTGCCCAGGGTGAAACCGTTGACGCGCCCGGCCTGACCGATGCTGGAGGTGGTGTAATTGGGGTTGGGCACGCCGGTCGAGGTGCTGTTCGAGTCGGCGTTGATGATGCCCAGGCCCATTTGATCTACGCTGTCGATGATGGCATCGCCTGGATAGGAAGTGCCATTGGCGCTAACGGGATTGAGGCGCGAGGTGTTGCCCGCTTGCGAGGGAAACTCGACATACACCACCCCATTATACTGGTTGGCCGGGTTGTATGCGGCGGAGCCAGAGCCGCTAAAAAAGGAGGGTGATGAAGACGCATAACTGGATGAGTTGTTATCCACCACCGCTTTGAGTGCACCCATATCAACGTTAAGCGTGGAGACCGTCATCAGACGACGGTTGTCATACACGCCGCCCCAGAGGTCATTTAGGTTCCCGGAGTAGCTGGACTGAGTTGAGCTGGTGTTGGACGTCATATTGCCGATTGCAGGCAGGTATGTCAGCATGCCAGCGGTGCTGCCAGAGGGATAGGTGACTACACCGGTGGTGGCATTATACGTGCCGGTGATCATCGTGGAATTCACCGCCAGCGCCTGCTCCTGGATGTCACCGGGGTAAATAATATCAC
>DATHOB010000418.1:0-7980 GCA_035485355.1 Opitutales bacterium
CAAGCATTCAATAGACATTTTACCTGCATGCCTCCCGCCTTGCGTGGCGCGGCTCGTTGTTTTCGTCGCGTAGCTAAGCAATGAGAATAGCCGTGGGCTTTAGCCCACGGAAAACGGTGGTGAGTAACATATCGCGTCGCGTAGCGACGCCTGAATAACCCTCAAAATCGTGTTGCACCGGTAAATTTCACCGCAATCATTCCCGCATGGCCAACACCTACGCTTCATTATTCTATCATGTCATCTTTAGCACCAAGAATCGCGAAAATTATATCCATCGTGACATCGAAGCGCGTATTTGGGCCTATTTGGGCGGCATTGCGCGGGAAAATGGCTTCACCGCCCTGTGCGTTGGCGGGATCGAAAATCATCTGCATTTGCTTTTGCGCCTCCCGCCCAACACGGCGGTCAGCAAGGCCGTACAATTGCTGAAGGGCGGCTCCTCGGCGTGGATTAAGGGGCAGGCCGATATGCTCGGCATGAAGTCCTTTGCCTGGCAGGACGGTTATGCGGTGTTCACAGTCAGTAAATCGCAGGTGGGCGAGGTGAAAAATTATATCAACAGCCAGCGGGAACATCACCGGAAGAAAACGTTTGCGGAGGAATACCGGGCGTTTCTCGCCAAGCACGAAATCAAGGCTGATGAGAAATATTTGCTGGGGTAGGCCCAGGCGTCGCTACGCGACGTGGTGTTTATCGTCGGGTTGGTTTCCGTGGGCTAAAGCCCACGGCTAAATTCAAACCTCGCTACGCGAGGCTTGAGAGTGATAATTTAAAAGCAGGCCCAATATTCCACCCATGAAAAAAGAACTTTTTGACGAGCTTTTGGAAAGCGTGAAAGAAGCCGCCGCCATCGAGCACGGCGAACGCGCGCCTTCACGGAAATTTGAAATCAGGAACGGTACAATGGCTCAAGGATTCCGGCCAAAGAGCATGGAGGACCACGGTTAATGGTTGGCTTGGCTTTTAGATGATTTTTTCTCCACAATTTTCTTCAGGCTTACAATTGAAAGCATCGGTTTTGATCTGTGTATGACGCTATGGCAATTTGAGCATACTAAGGCGATATCTGCGACTTTTGTTTTCTTCTTTCCTCGAAGTTTGGAGACTGGAACTGTATGATGCGCTTCGATATATCCCTCGCCGTGTTTTCCGTATTGTTCGATAAATGAGAAATTGCACACGTCACAACGCAGACATTGATCCTTTGCCAGCCGAAGCTCCTTTGCCTTTTTGCCAATAGACGAATCTCGTTCAAGTTTTCGATGCATCTTATATTTCTTTTTCCCTTCGGCAAAGCGTGACTCTGCATTTTCGTCAGGGATCTGGGGGGGCACTGGCCTTTTGTGGCCCGATTTCTCACGAATCTCATATTCACGACTTTGGAAATACTTTACTGCCTCAACAGCGTTAAATTTGGTGAAGGTTTTGCCTTGGGCGATTTTTATGGCCAAGTAAATAACGTATTTTGGTGGGTAAGGACGACCTCCTAAATGCAGATCATAACGGTACGAATGGCGATGATGTGGAACGCCATTCGCCTGTATCTCGCGAACTGCAGCGAGAAAATGATTATGGTTTAAGCCTTCCGGGATCATTTTTTGCAAGGTGAGGGCAATGTCATGGCGGTTTCACCGCTTTGAGCTATTTCCCAAAAAACGCCTCTTCAAGCATCAAACACAAGCAGTGGTAAATCGGCAGGTGGAATTCCTGGATCTTAAACGTTTCCGTCTCGGGGGCGCGGATGCACACGTCGCACTTCGCCAATAATTTTCCGCCGGTGGCGCCGGTCAGGCCGATGATTTTCATGCCCCGCGCCTTCGCTGCGTCCGCCGCGTGCAGCACGTTCGCCGAGTTGCCGGAGGTCGTTATCGCCAGCAGCGCATCCCCCGCGCGGCCGAGGCCCCAGGTGAGCTGCGCGTAAACATATTTCGGATCGCAATCATTGCCGAATGCCGAGACCAGCGCCGTGAGCTGTGGCAGTGGAATCGCCGGCAGCGCGCCTTGCAGGTTCTTCGCCAAATCGCCGCCGAGCATCTTCGCCTCCCCCGCGGGTAGCGTTCGCGCATGGCCGAAGCCTTTCAATAATTCCCCGGCGATATGGTCGGAGTCCGCCGCGCTGCCGCCATTGCCGCAGAGCAAAAGCTTGCCGCCCGCGCGAAAGGATTGTTCCAGCAACATGTTCGCCGCCGCGATGTCGCCCGCGCACGGGGCGAGGGCGGGGTAGCGCGCAATCAAAGTGGCGAGGCGGTGGTGCATGGGCTAAAAGTGTTTGAGTGCGTGGTTTTTTAGTTCTTAGTGCCAAGAAGCAAAGTGATATGTTTTTGAGAAAATGTTTTTTTGAGTCTTAAACTAAACACTAAAACACCAGGTACTAAAGCACTCGGTTACGCCTTCGTCGTTTTCACCTCAATCACGTCGTGCGGCGCGGCTTCCTTCATGCCCGCGGCGGTGACGCGCGCGAAGCGGGCCTGCGTGCGCAGTTCGGCGAGGTTGTGCGCGCCGAGGTAGCCAAGGCCGCTTTGCAATCCGCCCAGCAGCGGCGCGAGCACGGCGTCGAGCGGTCCGGCAATTTCCTTCAACGCTTCAATCCCTTCCGCGGCGATTTTCTGCGGTCGCCCGCCCCCACCCGGAGTACCCGATTTCTCGTGGCCGTAGCGCGCGGCGGAGCCCGCCTTCATCGCGCTCAAGCTGCCCATGCCGCGGTATTGTTTATAAAATTTGCCTTCGATTTCGATGATTTCGCCCGGCGCTTCGCGGCAACCGGCGAGCAACCCGCCCAGAATCACCGCATCCGCCAGCGTCAGCGCCTTGACGATGTCGCCGCTCTTCGTAATGCCGCCGTCGGCGATGATGCGCACTCCGCGCCGCTTCGCTTCAAGGCCGGAAACATACAACGCCGTCAATTGCGGAATGCCCACGCCCGCGACGACGCGCGTCGTGCAAATCGAACCCGGCCCCTGGCCGACTTTGATCGCATTCGCGCCCGCCTCGGCGAGAAATCCGACGCCTTCGCCACTGGTGACATTCCCCGCGATGAGCGTCAGGTCCTTGAATTCCTGGCGCAACAGCTTGACGCACTGGCCGACGCCCGCCGTGTGCCCGTGCGCGGTGGAAATCGCCAGCGCATCCACGCCAGCCTGCACCAGCGCGCCCGCGTGCCGCAGCAATTTTTCGCGATCGAGCTCGCCGCCTGCGGTGCGCGGGGCCGATATCGCCGCGCCGCACACGAGGCGGAATTTCGCATCCCGCGCCGGGCGCACATTTGCGCGCGCTTCTTCGGTGATGCGCTCAATATCGCTCAACGTAAACAATCCGCGCAAATGGTCCTGCGCATCCACGACGAGCAGTTTGTGAATCCCCAGATGCTCGGTGAAAAATTTATCCGCGGCGGCGATGGGATTTTTGCCCAGGTCTTTTTCCTTGATGGTGTAAACTTCGGCGCGCGGCGTCATCGCCTCGGCGACTTTTTTCGCGCGGTAGCGTTCCTTGACGACGCGGCCCGACAGCAGCCCGACGAGCACGCCATTTTTATCCACCACCGGAAACGTGCGGAACGAAAACCGTTTTTCCTCCACGCGCCACAACACATCCTCAATCGTCTGATCCGGCGAAACCTGGATGGGGTCGCGAATCAAACCATGGACGTGGTATTTCACGCGCTCCACTTCGCGGATTTGCTCGGCCTCGCTCAAGTTGTAATGAATCAAGCCCAAGCCGCCGTTGAGCGCCAGCCCGATGGCCATGCTCGATTCGGTGACGGTGTCCATGTCCGCCGAGATGATCGGCATCGAAAGCTTCAGCGACTCGCTGAGCGAAGTGTCCAGGTGCGTTTCGCGCGGCAGCACCTCGGAGTAGCGCGTGGCGAGGGTCACGTCGTCGTAAGTCAGCGCGGTCGGCGCGTGGGCCGGGAAAAACTCGTCGGCAGCTTGGTAGAACCGGGCGTCGTCGCTCGCGGTGGGAGATTTTTTAGGGGAAGCGCTCATGGCAATGCGGCAGTCGCACGGGCTGCGTTTCCCAGAGTCAATTATCAACCGGATGGCCGGGAGGCAAACCCTATTTCTAAACTTGGCCATGGTGGCTTGACAAATTATTGTTAACATGTATGTTAACAGGAGATTGAAATTCCGCACTGTTGTTTTCTATACCACGGCCGATGACCGCAGCCCCGTCGAGGAATGGCTTGATGACCTTGATGATGCCCGGGCGGAAGCCGTCGCCATGGGAATCAAATTTTTCGAGGAATATCCCAATCCCATGGTTCCCGCGAAATTTTTCGAAAAAATTGCCGGGACCCACCTTTGGGAAATCAAATGTCATTACGCAAGGAGCAATATCGGCTTTTGGCCTTTACCGAAGGCAACTCCATCATCATTGCCACGCATGGCTTTGCCAAAAAAACCTGGAAAATTCCGCGTCGTGAGGTGGAAGTGGCGGAAGCCCGGCGCAAAGAACACATTAATCGCAGAAAATAATCAACGAGGAACATCTTATGAGCGACATCGAAAAATATATCCGTAAACGGCGGAACCGCAATCCGCGGGCCTGGGCAGATTTTGATGCCAAATACCGGCAATATGCCTTGGGGCTGCTCTTGGCGGAGCATCGGCAAAAGGCGGGGTTGACGCTTTCCGTGCTCGCCAAGCGCATGCGGATGCAGAAGTCCGCGCTTTCTCGTCTGGAGAATCATGGCGAAGACATGCGGCTTTCCACCATCGCCCGTTATGTTGATGCCACCAGGCGCCCACTATCGCTTAAAATTTATCCGGGTGAAGGAGCGACGGCGAAAGGTGCGGGCAAGTCCGCATTCTTGCAATTTGAAAGCACCTAAAATAGTTTTTGCTCGTTCCCGACGCAGATCAATGAGGGAAAAATTTTCTGCATCGAATCGGCCTTTTTCTTGGTCGAGGCAGCCTCCAAAAATTAATTTTCCATCAGTTATCTTCGCAAAGAGGGAAGCGATGCGAATGCCAGAAGGAACTCGAAAGCTTTTTTGATATGGAAGACAAAATAACTTCTCGAATCAAATACCAACTCGATGGAGTAAGTGTGTATGAGGAAACTGATTACCCGAAAATGGACGAATTTTTAATTGACGCTGCTGTGAGAATGAAGAAAGCCTTTGCAGTGCCGGTCAGCAAACTCGATTAGTCCACCCACGGCGAAACCAGCGAAAATGTCCCCACGTCGAACAGGCCCAAGTCGCTGAGCTTCAAGCGCGGAATCACGAGCAACGCGAGAAACGACAAGCACATATACGGCGCCTGCAATCCGCAGCCATTTTCACGTGCGAGTTTGGAAAGCTCTTGATACGCCGCGCCCGCGGTGGCGGCATCCTCCAGCGTCATCAACCCCGCGATGGGCAGCGGCAACGCCTTGGCGATTTTCCCCGCGGCAAAACTCAGCCCGCCGCCATGTTCGATGACGAGGTTGACGGCCTTCGCCAAATCCTCGTCATTCGCGCCGACGGCCACAATGTTGTGCGAGTCATGCGCCACGCTCGATGCCAGCGCGCCGCGCTTCAGTCCGAAATTGCGCACCAGCGCCACCGCCGGCGGCGCATCCGAGTAGCGATTCACCACCGTGAGTTTGAGCAAATCCCGCTGCGGGTCGCACCCCACCAATCCGGAGGACGACACTTTCGGTTTTTCCACCGCCGCGCCGGTGACGATTTGTCCGTCAATCGCCTCAATAATGCGCATTTTTTTGCCGGCCACCGCCTGGAGTGCAAAATCGGTGGGTTTTTTGGCGTTCGTTTTAAAATAATTCACCGGCTTAACTTTGATCCGGGCGATGAGCGACTGCCCATTTTGCGCGACAACTTTTCCATTCACCCACGTGCGCAGCACGCGAAAATCTTTGAGATCCGCCAACTCAATCAAATCCGCCGGGTCGCCCGGTTGCAGCAGGCCCACCGGCAATCCGTAATGGCGCACGGGGTTGAGCGTTGCCGCGCGCAGCGCATCCATCACTGGCACGCCCTTTTCCACCGCGCGGCGCACGAGCGCGTCAATTTGCGACACCAGCAATTCGTCCGGGTGTTTGTCGTCGCTGCACAGGCCGCACTTCTCGGGTTTTTCCAACAGCAGCGGCCAGAGCGCTTCGAAATTGCGCGCCGCCGAACCTTCGCGAATCCACACCATCATGCCCAGCGCCGCCTTTTGGCGGGCTTCTTCCAGCGTCGTGCATTCGTGGTCGGTCTGAATTCCGGCGGCGGCGTATTTTTTCAAATCCGCGCCCAGCACGCCCGGCGCATGCCCGTCGACGCGTTTGCCACGCCGTTTCGCCTCGTCGATGATGGCGAGCATCGTCGGGTCGCCGTGGATGACGGCGGGGAAATTCATCACCTCGGCGAGATAGAGAATTTCCGGCAGCGCGAGCAGTTCGCCCACTTCGCGCGGGCCAAAGCGCGCGCCCGCGGTTTCAAAACTCGTCGCCGGCACGCACGACGGCGCGCCAAAAAATATTTTGCACGCCGCGCCCTTGGCGTCGGCAATCATCCAGTGCACGCCCGGCAGGCCCAGCACATTGGCAATTTCGTGCGGGTCGCTCACCGTGGCGACCGTCCCGTGCGTCACCGCCACGCGCGCAAATTCGCTCGGCGGCAGCATCGAGCTTTCCACATGCACATGCGCATCCACAAAACCGGGTGCATACCACGGCTGGCCCGGTTGCGGCGGCCCCAGCTCGGTCACGCGGCTGATACGGCCTTTGGCCAACTCAATCTCGCCCGCAAACATTTTTCCCGCGACAACATCCACGATGTTGCCCTGCAACGGTTGCGCTTCATTCTTCGCGGCCATTCCCCATCAGGGTGCGGGTAACAAGGGTTGGTGCAAGCGCGGAGTTGATCAAAAAACCAACCGAAGTTCTTGATTCGATGCGCGTTAAGGCTGCGGCAGATGTTTCAGTTCCTTGCCCAGCAAATCAAAATAGCCGCCCAAGGCCTCGGAGCTGATCCGGCCCGGCGATCCATTCAGTGAAAAATGGGTGTATTCCGCTTCGATGGCCTGGATAATGGCCGCCTGGTCGGGCTTGCCAGCTTTGACAGTAAGTTCGACTACTACTTTGGCAATTTCCGCACTATCCGGAAACTCTTTGGCCGCTTTGACCAGCAACGGGTCATCGTAGGTAAGTTTGCCGTCGTGGTTCAGGCCCACGATGCGGGACGCCGCAAAACGGACATCATGAGTGGCGTCCCATCCCTCCTGGTCAATATCGGCCAATTGCGGTGTGTCCAAATACAGATGCGCGGCCACATTATAGGTTTCCGCATCGTGCGTGGCCCGGGCGCGGGCCAAAATGGCGGGGCCGAATTTCTCGCGGGCCTCTTTATCCGAAAGAATATGAGTGGAGAGCAAAGTGTTCATGAGTGCGGACAGCACCGCGCCGCTTTGCGGCAGTGTGGCTTTGTCATCAAGGAGTAGTCCGTATTTGCGCAGTGCTGCAGTCACTTTTTCCACATCATCTAAAGCTTCTGCCGCCAAAGTAAAATCCACCACCGCCTTGATTTCATTCACGTGGTCTTGGTCGGTGAACTTGGTGTTTCCCAAAATTTCCAAGTCTTTTTGTAAAAGGGAACCTAGCGAGCCCCCATGCCACCAATCTAATTTGAAGTCAGCATCCATAAGCGCAAGTTTTTCCATCGCATCAATGTCTCCGCTCTTCGCTTTAGCCAGCAAGTGGATGCGTTGATTGTTGATGGGGATGGGTGTGTGCACATCACAAATGAGGGTATCCAATTCTTGCCCGGTCCCCGTTTTGGCTTTTTCGTGTTGCTGCCACGCGTCCACTGCCGCCGGGATTTGCTGGGTGCGGATGAGGCATTCGGCCAGTAACCCCCAAGCGCGTGCGTCATCCGGGCGGGCCTTCACATATTTGGCATAAGTGTCGGCAGCCGCGGCATACTCCCTTGCGCGGTGCTCCTCCACCGCCCATTCAAATTGCACGTCCGGTGCGTCCGGCAGTTTCGCGGCGGCC
>DATHOB010000419.1:0-6328 GCA_035485355.1 Opitutales bacterium
CGTCGAGCAGGTGGCCCATGAGCTGAATACCGTAGCAGATGCCGAGTACGGGCACCCCCAGCGAGAAAACCGCCGGGTCGGGCATTGGCGCATTTTTGGCAAACACACTGCTCGGCCCGCCAGAGAGAATGATGCCAATGACGTTATCCGCGCGCAATTTCTCCGCAGTCGTCGAATGGTGGTAAATTTTCGAGTAAACGTGGCACTCGCGGATGCGCCGCGCAATCACCTGCGTGTATTGCGAGCCGAAATCGAGGACGGCAATGGTGGCGGGAGCGGACATCGGGAAATTAGAATTTCAGGCGGGAGTTTTCAAAACCGCAATCCGGGCAATTGGCCATCGGGGCCGAGCGAGGCGCAGAGTAGAGCCGGCCACACTTGAGGCAATGGAAGAGTGTTTGCGCCCGCTCGTGCTCATAAATGTGCTGGTCGCGCCGGTCGAAGTAAATCCCCAGCCCCAATATGAGAGCCATGCCAATCGTCAGGCCCGTCAAAAGGAAAGAGCTGAAGTCGGGATGGAACACGGCTTGGAAAGGTGGGGAAGATGGGTGGAAAAGCAGCGGGCGGCGTGCCAGATTGGCCGCGCCGCCCGTCGCAGAAAATCAACCGCGTGAAAACGCGGGTGGCGGGATGAAATTAAGTTTTGGCTTCGGCTGCGGGGGTTTCCGCGGCAGGAGCGGCGGCAGCCGGGGCGGCCGCAGTCTTGGCCGTTTTAGCGGTCTTCTTGCCTTTGCCCTTGCGCTTGGACTTTTTATAGCCCTCGTCGCTCGCGGGAATCAGCTCAATAAGCGCCATGGGCGAGGCATCGGTGCCGCGGGTGTGCAGCTTGTAAATGCGGGTGTAACCGCCGGAACGGTTCAGGAACTCCGACACGCGCTCGTCAAAGAGTGCCTGAATGCCTTCCGGGCTGCGGAGCCGCGCGGCGGCCTGCCGGCGGTAGTGCAGCTTTTGCGAGCCTTCGGTGGATTGCTCGGCCTTCTTCGCCAGCGTGATGAGGCGCTCGGCGTAGGGGCGCAGCGCCTTGGCGCGCGCCAGCGTCGTTTTAATGCGGCGGTGCTTGAACAGGGCCGTGGCCATCGCCGCGACAATAGCTTCGCGGTGTTCCTTTTTGACGCCAAGCAAATGGCGATGTTTCTGGTGGCGCATGGAAGGGAGTGCAGACTTGGGAGTTACAGGGCCTCAGCGATTTTCTCGAGCATGCGTTCATCGAACTTCATGCCGAGGGACAAGCCGAGCTGTTCGAGCTTCTGCTTGATTTCGTTGAGGGACTTCTTGCCGAAATTGCGGTACTTGAGCATTTCCTGCTCGGACTTCATTGCCAATTCACCGACCGTGGTGATGTTGGCGTTGTTGAGGCAGTTCGCTGCGCGCACGGAGAGCTCAATCTCATTCACGCTCATATTGAGCAGCTTGCGCAGGCGATTCTGTTCCTCGGAGACTTCCTTGCCTTCGGTCGCAAATTCGATTTGGTCAGACGACACGGCGTCGAACACATCGAGGTGATGCTTGGTGATGGCGGCGGCCTCTTTGAGGGCGTCATCCGGGCTAATGCGTCCGTCGGTGGTGATCTCCAAAATGAGTTTGTCGTAGTCCGTCATCTGGCCGACGCGCGTCTGCTCAACGGCGTATTTGACGAGGCGCACCGGGCTGAAAAGCGAGTCCACGGCGATGACCCCGATGGGCTGTTCGTCGATTTTGTTCTCGTCGGCGGGGCAATAACCGCGGCCCACTTTGATTTCGATCTCGGCCTGGAAGCGGCGCTTGCGGTCGAGCGTGCAAATGACGTGCTTCGGGTTGACGATGGTGATGTTCGAGTCAGCCTGGATGTCAGCGGCGGTCACGGCGCCCTCTTTGTCCACGTTGATGGCGAGGCGGATCGGGTCGCGCTTGGTCGACTTGATCAAAATCTGCTTCAAATTCAGGATGATGTCGGTCACGTCCTCGACCACGCCATCGATGCTCTGGAACTCGTGCTTCACTCCTTCGATGCGGATGGAGCTGATGGCCGCGCCCTCAATGGAGCTGAGCAGCACGCGGCGAAGCGTGTTGCCAATGGTGTGGCCGTAGCCGGTTTCAAAAGGCTCGGCGACGAACATCGCGTAAGTGTCGGTGGCGGAATCCTCAACTTTGACGAGGCGTTTCGGCAGTTCAAATTTTCCGAGGCGTTTGGGCATGGCGGGTGGGAGTTGAATTTAAAAAACAGGAAAAATTATCGGCTGTAGAACTCGACGATCAACTGGGTGTTGATGCCGGGCTCGAGCTCTTCCTTCGCCGGGAGGCGATTGACGACCCCGCGCAGCGCATCGGCTTGCAGGCTGAGCCAGGCGGGAGGAGAGCGGAATTGATTGGTTTCCAGGCCGCGCGTGGCGAGCTGGCGGGACGACGGGCGCTCGCGCATTTCCACGATGTCGCCGGGTTTGCACAGATAGCTCGAAATGTCCACCTTGTGGCCGTTGACGTTCACGTGGCCGTGATTGACGAGCTGGCGCGCGGCGCGGCGCGACTTCACGAAACCGAGCAAGTACACGATATTGTCCAGGCGCGACTCGAGCAGCTGCAAAAATTGGTCGCCGGTGACGCCACGCATCGCCTTGGCGCGATCAAAGAGCAGGCGGAATTGTTTTTCGCCGAGGCCGTACATGAAGCGCAGCTTCTGCTTTTCGTTCAGGCCGGCCGAGTACTCGGAAACTTTGCGACGCAGGCGCGGGCCGTGCATCCCCGGGGGGTGCGGCTTGCGTTCAAACGCCTTCGACGGCGGGAAAATCGCTTGGCCAAAGCGGCGGTTGATCTTTTGGGCGGGTCCGGTATAGCGGGACATGGAAAGTAAGTGTTGGAGGAGTGCTTGGTGACTTGGTTCTTGGTTAAAAAACCAGCACCAAGCCAATTAACTTTGCGGAGTTAGACGCGGCGGCGTTTCGGCGGGCGGCAGCCGTTATGTGGCACCGGGGTCACGTCCGTGATGGAACCAACCGTCAGACCGAGCGTTTGCAACGCGCGGATGGCGGAATCGCGACCGAGGCCCGGGCCACGGACTTTAACGATGATGTCTTTCAATCCGTGCGCCATGGCGGCGCGGGCGGCTTCCTGGGTGACGACTTGCGCGGCATACGCCGTGGATTTGCGCGAGCCGCGGAAATTGCACTTGCCCGAGGACGACCACGAGATGACGTTGCCCTGCAAATCCGAGAACGTGACCTTCGTGTTATTGAACGTGGCCAAAATGTGGCAGATACCGTGGGTGATATTTTTGCTGCCCTTGGCGCGGCGGACTTTGGCGGCACCGAGGTCGTCGGTCAGCAAATCCTTCGCGGTGGCGGCGGCTTTGTCGCCTTCGGCGGGTTTTTCACCGGCGGCGGCTTCGGGAGCGGCGGGAGCTTTCGCTTCGGCAGCGCCTTCGGCTTTGGGCGCGGCGGCTTCTTTCGCGGCCTTGGGGGCGGCGGTGGCGTCCTTGGCCTTGGGGGCCTTGGGTTTCTTTTCCGTCGGAGCTTTCTCCGCGGGTGCGCCGGCGGGGGCGGCAATTTTGTCCTTCTCGTCGCTCATGGAATTTTATTCTGCTTTTTTGATGACGCCGACGGTCTTGCGCGCGCCCTTGCGGGTGCGGGCATTGGTGCGCGTGCGCTGGCCGCGCACCGGCAGGCGGTGAATGTGGCGGATGCCCCGGTAGCACTTGATGGCTTGGAGGCGTTTTAAATTGGAAGTGATTTCGCGGCGCAAGTCGCCTTCGACTTTCCATCCGCGCTCGCCGATGAATTGGACGATGCGGTTGATCTGCTCTTCGGAAAGTTCCTGGGAGCGCATCGCCGGGTCAATGCCGAGCGTGGCGATGATGAGATCCGCGCGGGTGGGACCGACGCCATAAATATAGCGCAATGCGTAGGAAACCCGCTTGTTATTCGGGATGTCGATACCGAGGAGACGAGGCATGGTAGGAGGTGCTCAACCATCACGCGCCGGGCGGCGCGGTCTGGGGAAAAGGAGCAACAATAATGATTTGTATGCGGTTGGGAAGGAAAATCTTGTCAAAATCGAACTTAGAAGCGATTTAGGCCAAAACACCGGCAGAAATTTGGGTCGGCTGGGGGTTAGCTGAGGCGGTGGTGGCCGCCAGGCGGGAAGGGGGGATGGTGAGGATTTCCGGCCCTTGAGATGTGATATGGACGGTATGTTCGAAATGCGCGCTGGGTTTGTGGTCCCGGGTGATGGCCGTCCAGTGGTCATCCGCGTATTCGATATCCGCCGTGCCAAGGTTCACCATCGGCTCTATCGCAATGCAGATGCCAGCCTTGAGCTTCTCAAGGGTGTTGGCCTTGCCGAAATTGGGTACTTGGGGCGCTTCGTGCATTGTACGCCCGACGCCATGGCCCACAAATTCGCGCACCACGTTCATGCCCCGGGATTCAACGTGGGACTGGATGGCGTGGGCAATGTCTCCCACGCGGCGACCCAGCCGAGCTTCGGCAATGCCGAGGCGGAGAGCTTCCTGGGTGGTATCCAACAGCCGTTGCACATCAGGTGCGACCGGCAACAAGGGCACTGTGCGGGCCGTGTCGCCAATCCACCCCTTGTACCGCACGGCGATATCGACGGAAATAATGTCTCCCGGGCGGAGTACGCGCCGGATGGAGCCAATGCCGTGGACGACTTCGTCGTTTACTGAAAGGCACGAAAATGCGGGGAAGCGTCGCGAACCGATTTTGTAATTGTAGCACGCACTCTCAGCGCCGTGTTCGGAAATGAAACGCTTGGCGGCTTGATCCAAATCGTAAGTCGTCACTCCGGGGGCCACCAGTGCGCACACGCGATCCAAGACGTCGGCGGCCACGCGGCAGGCCTCCCGAATCGAACGGATTTCCATCTCGGAACGCAGGGCGATCATGGGCAATTAGTGCGAGCGGTTATACAACCACGCCAGCACACCGGCGAAAATGAGAATACCCAGCGGAATCCACAGCGGACGCAGATTGCGGATCTCCTGCTGGTCGAGGGTTTGCGTTGCGCGCGAGGCGTTGCTCTTGGCGCGGCCCTTGCGCAGGAAGCCATCATAGTGGCGCTGGAGCAGGAATGTCTCCACCTGACGCATCGTGTCGAGCAACACCGCAACCATGATTAACATGCTCGAGCCGCCAAAATATTGTGCGATGTTCCACGGCACTTGCTTTACCGACATCAAAATTTGCGGAATCACCGCGATGGCCGTCAAGGCAATGGCGCCGGCAAAGGTCAGGCGCGTCATTGTGAAGTCGAGGAACTTCGCCGTTGGTTCGCCGGGGGGCACACCCGGGATGTAGCCACCGTTGCGCTTGATTTCATCCGCCACCTGGACGGGCTTGAACATCAGCGAAACCCAGAAAAAGCTGAACGCAAAAATTAGGAAGGTGTAGCAGCAATAGAAAACTGTGGTGCCGGGCGTGAAAGTCGTGGCGATGTTTTGAAACAGGCTGATGCCAAACCACGCGTGCAGCCAGTAAAAGAGCTGCTGGGGGAACATCAAAATCGCGCTGGTGAAGATGATTGGCATCACCCCGGCAAAATTCGCCTTGAGCGGCAGGAAGCTGCTTTGGCTCTGGAACACTCGGCGGCCAACCACGCGTTTGGCGTAGTGCACCGGTATCTTGCGCATTCCTTGCGTCAACGCGACAATTCCCGCCACCACGATCAGGAGCAGGCCGATCATCAGAATGACCTGGCTGCTGTTCAGCGGAGGTTCCACGCCGGTGGAAGGGTGCAGCATCGTCCAGAGCTCGCGGCCCGCTGTTGGCATGCCGGACAAAATATTGACGGTGATCAGCAGCGAGGTGCCGTTGCCGATGCCGTATTGCGTCATCTGCTCACCCACCCACATCAGCAGCAGCGCGCCCGCCGTCATGATAATGGTGCCGCAAATGATGAACATCACCTTTCCGCCAATCATGATGATGAGCGGGTGCGAGGGATCTTCCGTGAACCCTTGCATGATGTTAGACGGGAAATACGCCAGGGCGTAGAGAATCATCACCGATTGGATGGCCGCAATACCGATGGTGGCGTAGCGGGTGTACTGGGAGATTTTCTGCCGGCCCACATCGCCTTCCTGCTGCAGGCGCGCCATGTGCGGCTCAACCGCGGCAAACAACTGCATGAAAATCGAGGCATTAATATAAGGCATGATGCCCAGCGCCAAAATTGAACCGCTGCGCAGCGCGCCACCCGTGAACAAATTCAACATATTCATCACCCCGTTGCCGCCACGGTGCGTGAGTTGGTCGTAAAAAATCTCAATCGACGACGGATCCAGCCCCGGCACGGGGATGTGCGTGCCAAGCCGCACCACGCAAATCAACCCCAGGGT
>DATHOB010000420.1:0-2814 GCA_035485355.1 Opitutales bacterium
GCCAAGGAAGCCGCCGACATCATCCTGCTCGAAAAGAATCTCCTCGTGCTGGAACGCGGCGTCATCTGGGGCCGCCTGACTTACGGCAACATCATCAAATACATCAAGATGGCCGCCAGCTCGAATTTTGGCAACGTCTTCAGCATGCTTGTGGCCAGCGCGTGTCTGCCGTTCCTGCCCATGCTCGCGCCGCAGCTTTTGCTGCAAAATCTCTTTTACGATATTTCCCAAATCGCGATTCCCTGGGACCGCATGGACGAAGATTGGCTGAAAGTACCCCGCCAGTGGGCGCCCGGCAGCATTGCACGTTTCATGATTTGTATCGGGCCCCTCAGTTCGATTTTTGACATCACCACCTTCCTGGCCATGTGGTACCTTTTCGGCGTCGGTTTGGCGCCAACGGATCCGCACAACATCGCGCTGTTTCAATCCGCCTGGTTTGTCGAAGGCTTGGTTACGCAGACGCTCATCGTCCACATGATTCGCACGGAGAAAATTCCGTTCATCCAAAGCCGGGCTTCCACGCCCGTGGTGCTTTTGACCCTCGGTGTCATCGCAGCCGGTTGCTGCCTGCCATTCACGCCCCTTGCCCACGCCATCAAGATGGTGCCACTGCCCAATTCCTATTGGGGCCTCCTCGTAGTCACTATCTTCGGCTACTGTGTGGTGACGCAAATCGGCAAGCACTACTTCATCAAGAAATTCAAAGAGTGGATGTGAGGCGGAAGGAGTCGAGGAATGGAGGGGCGCCCAAACAACCAATCACGTGTTTCGGCCTACACGGCATCCCCTTTGCTCCTGCCTCACTCAATCCCCCAGCTCAAAAAACGCCCGCAGGCGGCGCACCACGCTCTCGCGCGCTTCCGGCGCCACAGTGGCCGCAGCGCCGGATGCCGTCTGCACATTCGCCTGTTGCCGTTGTGCGAGCAATTCGCCCAAGCGGTTGAGCACTTCTGGATTGTGCCGCACAAATGCGGAGAACGCCGCGTGCGTAATTTCCACCGCTTCGACTTCCACAAGCGCGACCACGGTGGCCGACCGTTTTTCCCCAGTTAAGGCGGACATCTCACCGAGGCAATCCCCCGGCCCGAGTTGGGTGACGATTTTTGTCGCGCCCTCGCGGGTGACACGCACGTCCACATAGCCCTGCACGATGAGGAACATGCTCGAGCCCTCGTCGCCTTGTTCGACCAAAGGTTCCGCCGGGGCGAATAACACGACCGCGCTGTGCTGCACCAAATCGTCCACTTGTGCCACGGAAAGGAAGCTGAAAATGGAATGCGCGCGCAGCGCCGCTGCCGCCGCCGCCCGGGCCTCGGCCGCCGGGTCGCGCGGCCCGGGCTGGTGCAGGGTGATGGTCGGGAAGGGAATTTCCATCCCCGCGCGCCGCACCGCGTACCAGCAATGCGACATTACCTCACTCGTTGTGCGGTTCATGGTCTGATGGTCGTCGATCCAGAATTTGATTTCATAATTCACCGACGACGCCGCAAATTCCTTCACATACACATCCACCGGCGGCTCTACGAGCACGCCCGGCACGGTCGACGCCGCATGGCGCAGCACCGCTTGCGCGCGCGCCGGGGGTACATTGTAGTGTAGCCCAATCGCCGCGCGCAACGCATGCCGCGACGTGGGCTGGTGAAAATTTAAAATCGGCCGTTTGACCAAATCACTGTTCGGTACTTCGAGGACAACTTCGTCGTTGGTAATCAGTCGCGTCGAACGCCAGGCCACTTCCAGCACCCGCGCATGGTGCGTATCCACCAGCAGCCAGTCGCCAACTTTGAACGGCTTCGAAACGTAGAGTGCAAATCCGGCGAAAATGTTGCCGAGCAAATCCTGCATGGCAAAGCCGATGATAAATGCCGCAACCCCGGATCCAGCCAGCAGACTCGTCGGCAGACTTTGCTGCAGGACAAAGCGCCACACCAACAACGCGGCGGCGAGAAAAATGATCAACCCGGTGGCGTCCGCCAGCAATCGCGGGGCGTCCACCCGGCGTCCATCCGCGAGCATCCGCGTCCACAGCAGGCGATTCAAAATGACCGTGAGTGGGTACGCCGAGAATAGGGCCGTGACTGCGCCCAAGTCGAATACCAGGTTTTCATGCCAGGATGGAATCCACCCCGACATCGCCAAACCACCCATCAACGCCGCCGTAAATGCGAAAACGTGGTAGAACCGCCCAAACTGCAAATGGTGGGTGCGGCGCAGCAACTGCGCGCAGCCGATGAGCACGAAGTAATACACCAGCGCCGCGCCCGCCAGCACCAGCCCTTCATTCATTGTTGGAAATGGCGTATGCATTATGTAAATTAGTCCCTCCACTTAATTCATTCACCCCCGCCATGTCACGATAATCCGCAAGTATGGAATCGGGGTTGTCATCCCCGTTGGGCTGGGGTAAAATCATGGCATTCCCTTTTCTTCGTTTTTCGCCGATGAAAGAAATTACTCTCCGTGAATTGATGAACATGGCCGACCCCGAGGCGCATGACGGCATCGGCAATTTGTGGAACGACAAGACCATCCACCACCTCGTCATCTTCACCAGTGCGGACGATGACTTTGAAATCATCGGCGTCGGCCCGACGCTGCCTTATACTTCTTTGGACGATGCGGCCCAGCACGTCATTCCCGGCAAAGTAGCGGAGTTTTTTCTGAAGTGCCCCGCAGCGAATCCGAACCGGATGCAGCCCAAGCTCGCGCCTTCACTCAAGCCTGCCGCCCCCCGTCCTGTGCCAACTACCCCGCCGCCCGAGCCACTGGCAGCAACCCCGGAGGTCAAAATTGAGCCAGTCATCGCGCAAC
>DATHOB010000421.1:0-4578 GCA_035485355.1 Opitutales bacterium
GGCCGAGGTGTTCAACCTCTCACGCCTGGCTGGCTACCGCACGGGAGGCACGTTGCACTTTATTATCAACAACCAAATCGGGTTCACGACGGAGCCAAAGGACGCCCGCTCCAGCCAGTATTGCACCGATATCGCCAAGATGGTTGATGTGCCGATTTTCCACGTCAACGGCGACGATCCGTTGGCGATGGTGATGGTCACCCAGCTGGCGCTGGATTATCGCCAAGCCTTTGGCGATGATGTGGTGATTGACATGTACTGCTACCGCCGCCACGGCCACAACGAAGTGGACGAGCCGGGCTTTACCCAGCCCACGCTCTACCGGCTGATTGAACAGCATCCACATATTTCCGAAACGCTCACCAAGCGGCTCATCGCCGATGGCGATCTGACCGAGATTGAAGCGGCGAAGTTCTCCGAGCAATTCCAGCAAAGCCTCGACGAAATTTTGGCCCGGGTGCGCAAAAACGAAGAGGAGCAAAAAGTGGCGCAGCAGGCCGAGCGCAAGTCCAGCATGCGCACACCGTTCCGCCCGCCGTACTCCTTTGAATCAGCGACGACCGCCGTCACTCGCGAAAATTTGGAAATTGTCACGCGGGCGCTGACCACCATACCGGAAGGATTCAACGTGAACCCGAAAATCCGCCGCCAATTGGATGACAAGCGGGCGAATTTCCAAAAAGGCGAGGGGTTGGATTGGGCCATGGGAGAAGCGCTGGCCTTTGGCACTCTGTTGCAAGAGGGCACGCCCGTGCGTCTTTCCGGTCAGGATGTCGAACGCGGCACGTTCAGCCACCGCCACTCGGTACTCTATGACGTGACCAATCGCACGCCCTATGTCCCATTGGCTAATATCTCGCCCACGCAGCCGCGGTTCTGTGTGCATAATTCGAGTTTGTCCGAATACGCCATCCTGGGTTTCGACTATGGTTATTCCGTGGATTATCCTGAAATGCTTTGCATCTGGGAAGCGCAGTTCGGCGACTTTGTCAATGGCGCGCAGGTCATCATTGACCAATTCATCACCAGTTCGGAATCGAAATGGCAGATAACTAGCGGCATCGTCCTGCTGCTGCCGCACGGCTACGAAGGCCAGGGGCCGGAGCACTCCAGCGGTCGCGTTGAGCGGTTCCTCCAGGCGTGCGCGGAAAATAACATTCAAGTCTGCAATCTCACCACCCCGGCGCAATTGTTCCACGCGCTGCGCCGGCAGATGAAGCGCAATTTCCGCAAGCCGCTCGTCATCATGACGCCGAAGAGTTTGCTGCGCAAAAAAGAATGCGTGTCCAAGTTGACGGATTTCACCGAAGGAAAATTTCAGGAAATTCTCGACGACCCGGTTCAACCTAAAAGCCCGAAACGCCTCATCTTTTGCTCGGGCAAGGTTTATTACGACCTGCACGCCTTGCGCAACGACAACAATATCCGCAACACCGCGATCTTGCGGGTCGAGCAATTTTACCCCCTCAACACCGACTTGCTCCAGCGCATCCTCAAAAACTACACGGGATTTGAGAAAATTGTCTGGTGCCAGGAAGAACCGCGCAATATGGGCGGGTGGACATTCATGGCGCCGATTCTCGAGCAAATCAGCGGCATCAAGCCGGTTTACGCTGGGCGCAAGGCCAGCGCCAGCCCGGCCTGCGGTTCGAGCAATGTTCACAAGATTGAGCAGGACGCGCTCGTCGAGCACGCCTTTAACGCCTGAATTATACCCCCATGATCGAAGTCAAAATTCCCGCGCTCGGAGAATCCATCTCCAGCGGCATCCTCGCCAAGTGGCACGTCAAAGACGGCGACACCGTCAAACGCGGCCAGCCGATTTTCGAGCTGGAGACCGACAAAATAACCTCGGAAGGCGAGGCAGAGTCTCCCGGGCGCATCACGCTCAAGGCGGCTATCGGCGCGGAAGTCGCCATCGGGCAAGTTGTCGCTTTGATTGACGAAACGGTTACTGCGAGCGCGGCTGCTCCCGCACCAGCCGCCGCGCCGTCTGCGGCTCCGGCCGCACAACCGGAAACTGCGAGTGCGAAACTTGACACCCTTTCTCCCGCCGCCCGGCGGGTTGCAGCCGAAACCAAAGTGGATCCGACAACCGTTGCCGGCAGCGGCAAAGGTGGACGCGTAACCAAGGGTGATTTGCTGGCGGCATCCACAGCGGCGCCTGTTTCCGTTGCTCCGTCATCGGCCAGTCTGCCTCCTCCGGCAGCGCTTCCGTCGGTAAAGCCCGCCGCGCCCACGGCTGTGGGCCGCACGACGCGCATCAAAATGTCGCCGCTGCGCAAGCGCATTGCCGAGCGCCTCGTGGCCGCGCAGCACAACGCCGCGATTTTGACCACTTTCAATGAAGTGGACATGAGTGAGATTATGGCGTTGCGGAAAAAATATCAGGAAGACTTCACCGCGCGCCACGGTGTCAAATTGGGTTTCATGTCGTTCTTTGTGAAGGCGGCGGTGCAGGCGCTCAAGGCCATCCCCGCGCTCAACGCGCAAATCGAAGGCGATGAACTGGTGCAAAATCATTACTTCGACATCGGCGTCGCTGTCGGCACTGACCGCGGCCTGATGGTCCCCGTCGTGCGGGATTGTGATCAGCTTTCTTTTGCCGGGGTAGAAAAGGGCATTGGCGAATTGTCGAAAAAAGCCCGCGATGGAAAAATTAAAATTGAGGATTTGCAGGGTGGAGTCTTCACCATTTCCAACGGCGGCATTTACGGCTCGATGCTTTCGACGCCGATTCTCAATCCGCCCCAGAGCGGCATTCTCGGCCTGCACAACATCACGCAACGCGCAGTGGTGGTGGACGGGCAGATTGTCGCCCGCCCGATGATGTATTTGGCGCTGAGTTACGATCACCGCGTGGTGGATGGCAAAGAAGCGGTCACGTTCCTCGTTCACCTCAAGCAAGCGATTGAAGACCCCGCGCGGTTATTGTTCGCGCTCTAATTTTATGGCCGAAACTCCCTATGACCTTGTGGTGATTGGCGCCGGGCCGGGTGGCTATGTCGCCGCCATCCGCGCCGCCCAACTCGGCCTGCGCACCGCGCTGGTCGAGAAAGATGCGTTTCTCGGCGGCACGTGTCTCAATGTCGGCTGCATCCCGAGCAAGGCGCTGCTATACTCCACCGAGCTTTACCACACTCTTTCCACGCAGGCGGCGGTCAATGGCATCAAAGTCGGCAAAATTTCGGCGGATATCGCCGCGTTGATGAAGCGCAAGGGTGAGGTTGTCGAAAAACTGCGCGGCGGCGTGAAGCAGATTTTGGACAAGCGTGGCGTGACCATTATCCAGGGTTTGTGCAAAATCGGCGTGGGCGGCAAAAGCGTAGAGGTGACCCGTGCCGATGGTTCCGCGCAAAAATTGGAGACAAAGAATATTTTAATCGCCACTGGCTCGGTGCCGGTGGAATTGCCGTTCCTGAAGTTCGATGGCAAAGTCGTTGTTTCCAGCGACCACGCGATTGCGTTCACCGAAGTGCCCGAAAAACTGGTGGTCATCGGCGCAGGGGCAATTGGTTTGGAATTGGGCTCCGTCTGGGCGCGGCTCGGTTCCGAGGTTACGGTCGTCGAGTTGTTGCCGCGCATTGCGCCAACATTTGACGAGGATATTTCACGGCTGGCCCAGCGGATTTTCCAAAAACAGGGAATGAACTTTGAACTCGGCGCGAAGGTCACCGGAATGAAATCCGAAAACGGCAAGGCCGCGCTGACCGCCGAGCGCGAGGGGAAGGCGTTGGAATTTCCGGCGGACAAGATCCTCGTAGCCGTGGGCCGCAAACCGACGACCGCGGGGTTGGGCGCCGCCGAGGCCGGGCTGACGCTCGACAAGCAGGGGCGCGTCGTGGTGGATGCGCATTTCCGCTCGAATTTGCCGAATGTTTACGCCATCGGCGACGTGACCGCGGGGCCAATGCTCGCGCACAAGGCCGAGGAAGAAGGCGTCGCGTGCGCCGAACTGCTCGCGGGCAAGGCGGGCCATGTGAATTATAACACGATTCCAGGCGTGGTTTACACCGAGCCGGAAATCGCCTCAGTGGGCCTGGGCGAAACGGATGCAAAGGCCAAGGGCATCGCGGTCAAGGTCGGCAAATTTAACATGGCCGCCAATGGCCGCGCGCTTTCCGCCGCGGCGACGGAGGGGTTTGTTAAAATCATTTCCGACCCGACGACCGACAAACTGCTCGGCGCGCAAATCATCGCGCACAATGCTTCGGAGATGATCGCGGCCATCACCCCGCACCTCGAATATGGCGGCAGCGCCGAGGACGTGGCCCGCACGGTGTATTCCCACCCGACGCTCTCTGAAGCCATTAAGGAAGCTGCACTGGCAGTAGATGGCCGGGCGATACATTCGGTCTAGCCGAATGCGTCGGAAGCTAATTCGCGGGCGGAACTTCCCCGAATGCCATTGCGTGGAGAATTAAAAAATAATGATCCACTCCGTGGTGCAGAAGCGGCCACGCGTAATATAAAAATCCCGCGAGCGAGAGCCAGGGGCCAAACGGGACTTCGACGCCGAAAGTAGGGGAGTCGCGATTTTCAGGATCGGCGGAAGCTTCCGCAGTAACGGCCGACGCG
>DATHOB010000422.1:0-2650 GCA_035485355.1 Opitutales bacterium
TTGGCCAGTTGCGTAGCGCCGTGCTCATTGGCCTCACCCGCGGCATTATCCGCAATGACGAACGCTTGTGCTGCCTCGGCGGCATCCCTGGCAGCAACCAATTCGACACCGTGGTGGTCGTGGACGTGGAACGCGAGTTCCAGTCGGTATTTACCCGGCAAGCGGACATGCTGCCCGCCAATGTTAAGCCCGAAGTCCTCGAACGGGTGCTCGGGGTTGCGACGGAGCTGGCCATCGAGGGGCGCGAAGGCCGTCCGGTTGGGTGTCTCTTTGTCCTTGGCGAAAACGAAAAAATCCAGCCCTACATCAAGCCCTTGGTGCTCAATCCCTTTTTTGGCTACAAGGAAGAGGATCGCAACATTCTCAATCCGTTCATGGACGAAACGGTCAAGGAATTTTCCTCCCTCGATGGTGCATTTGTCATTCAGGGCGATGGTGTGCTTGTTTCTGCCGGGAGCCTGATTCACGCGCCAGACTATGCACACCAGTTGCCCAGCGGCCTGGGCTCACGGCACGCCGCGGCCTGCGCCATTTCGCTGGCGGCCGATTGCCTGGCCATTGTCGTTTCCGCCAGCACCGGCCAAGTCACACTTTTCCGCCGCGGCCAATGGCTGCCCCTCACGGAAAAAGGCATCAATCGCAATTTATAGACTGCAATTCCGACTTCAATGACCCAACCCGCATATTTTGTAAACGAATCGCGCATTCATGGGCGCGGGATGTTTGCGGCCCGGCAGATACCGCCGGGTGAGCCGATTGTGAACTATGCGGGAGAGTGCATAACAAAAAAAATATGCGTTGATCGTTTGAAATCAGGTACGAATGCTTTCCTGTTTGAGTTGGATAAAAACACCTTCCTCGACGGGAATGACGAGGGTAATCCCGCGCGATTTGCCAATCACAGTTGCGAGCCCAATTGCGAAGCCGTAGCCGAGGCAGCCGGAATAATTTTACGCGCCATTCGCCTGATCGTTGCGGGCGAGGAATTGACTTTTGACTACGGCTTTCCCTTGTCGGCCTTTCCGGGCCATCCCTGCCAGTGCGGCGCGACCTCTTGCGTCGGCTATATTGTCGCCCAATCGGAGCGTTGGCGGGTGCGGAGCTTGTTAAGCCGGCCCGGTCGCAGTCTGCTTAAAAATAAAATGAACCAACCTCAGGAGGCCTGCGCATGAGTGATAAACCCTTGCGCGTTTTGGTGCTAACTTCCAGCACCGGTGGCGGACATGATTCGCGCGCGCGTGCGTTGCGGGCTTGGTCTGTGCGTGACACGACGAATCCAACTTTGGAGGTCGAATTGCATCAGGCGCTGGAGGAAGCTCATGTGATTTATCGTTTCGGCGTTGGCATATACAACACCATCCAGCGCTTTTGGCCGCGCCTGCATCATATTTATTACAATGTTTTGGAGGTGGGGAGTTTTGCCTCCGGCTCGGGTGAAGGCAGTGTCATGGGCCGCGCCAGTTTTCAGGCCGTTGTCCGCAAGATCCACCCGGATTTGGTGGTGAGCACACATGACCACCTCAACCACGGGTTTTTTGCCGCATGCCGTGAAGCGTTACCCGACGCCCCGCCAAAATGCGCGACTTATTGCACGGAACTTTTTGGTGGCTATGGTTTCAGCAAGCATTGGGTCAACCCCAAGGCCGATTTGTTCATTGGCGCGGTGCCGGAAGTATGTGAGGAAGCGCACCGGTTGGGCATGGCACGCGAGCGCATTTTCCTGGGAGGGTTTTTGTTGCATCCGGCGTTTTGGACACCGCATGACCAGGCGGACAATGAAAAATTCCAGCGGGAAGAGCTGAATTTGGAGCCGGGCCGGTTTACTATTCTGCTTTCGACCGGTGCCAATAGCGCGCAAAATCACATTGCGCTGCTCAATGCCTTGATTGCCGACGGCCCATTACCCGCGCCCGCGCAGGTGGTGGCCCTTTGCGGACACGACGATCGCGCGCTCGCTGAACTGCATGTTTGGGCCCAACGCCACCCGGAATTGCTGGTGCGTCCCGTACCGCGGCTAATGCATCTTGCGCAGGTCATGCGTGTCACTTCGGTTGTCGTTGCTCGCCCCGGCACCGGCACCACGACGGAAGCAATATTGTCTGGCACGCCCATACTTTTTAACACTCTGGGCGGCATCATGCCGCAGGAAATCATCACCGTGAAATTCTGCCAGAAACACCGATTTGGCAAAGTCATCAAACACCCGCGCGAATTTGCCGCCCAAATCCGCGCGTGGCTGGCCGACCCCGCCACCCACGCGGCCGAGCAAGCGCGCGTTCGCGCCTCCAACCCGGATTGTATTCCCACGGGCATTTTGAATCGTCTGCGTGAACTGGTGGCGAATCGTCGGTGACAAGGGCGCATTCTTGTAAAATTAATTTTTCCTTCTTGTGCCGCTCTGGCAACCGCGCAACATCAACTCATGCGTCTCTATTTCATGGGTATTTGCGGGACGGCCATGGGCCATGCCGCGCTGTTGGCGCGTGAATTCGGCCACGAAATCTGCGGCGCGGACACCGGTGTTTATCCGCCGATGTCGAATGTTTTGCGCGATGCCGACATAAAAATTTTTGATGGCTATGACCATGCCCGGCTGGCGTCACTGCGGCCCGATATGATCATTGTCGGCAACGTGACCGCGCGTGGAAAC
>DATHOB010000423.1:0-4062 GCA_035485355.1 Opitutales bacterium
CCGCGCGCACCAAATCATCCAGCGTGCCGAGCACTTCTTCGACGGGCGTGAACGCGTCGAAACCGTGAAGTTGGAACAAATCGATATAATCCGTGCCCAAGCGGCGCAGCGCGCCCTCGCAGGATTTAATGAGATGCGCGCGCGAGGAGCCGACGTCATTAGGCCCCGGGCCAAAACGAAACGTGGCCTTGGTCGAAATAATCACCTTATCCCGCCGCTTCTTGATCGCGCCGCCGAGCACTTCTTCCGCCGCGCCAGCGGAATAAATATCCGCCGAATCGAACATGTTCACGCCCGCCTCAAGGCAGATATCCACAAAGCGCGAGGCTTCTTTAACATCCGTCTTCCCCCACGTGTCGAACACTTCGCCCCCGCCGAACGTGGCCGTGCCCAAACAGAGCATCGGCACTTTGAATCCGGATTTTCCGAGTTGGCGATATTCCATGGGGGCAAAGCGTTACGGTTATTGATGCTTGGGCAAGGGGTGCCCAAGCCGCAATCCGACGAGCAACCAATCTTCCAAAGTGGAGCGCAGCTCACTTTCGCAGAGCTTGCGGGTTTTGCCAAATGCCGCCACGCCTGCCAGCGGCGGGATTTCCCTGGCAAAAGTCCCGTCATCGAGCTTGTCGTAGTGAGCAAGCTCCAGCGCGGCCTCGATGTAGGCGGTGAGAGGAAACATCTTGGGCTCAGTAATAGTCTCTTTTAGTAAAAAAAGCAAGCGAGGCGAGAGTGGCGCGCTGTATCGGTTTGAAATTGAGCGGGACTCCGATTCCGCCCATTGCAATTCAAACTATACCACTACCAAACACTGAAAATGCTAAATCGGCTCCTTTTCCCCACTTTTTCCGTGATTTCGCCATGTCAAGGCAGCCCAAATTGGTGTCGAGAACAGTGTGACGATGCCTGCAATTCTGGTATTAACGCGGAACGCAGCCAATCCTTTTACTGGCGTATGCACAACTTGCAAATGCCCGCCGACATTCCATATTTGGCTGGAGCCTGTCGGATTGGGAAAGTCTTTGAACCCTATCCATAACCCAATCCAAAGCAGGGCGTAGGCGGTAATCAATAAGACAAGAAGTTGCGGGTTTTGTTTTAAGAATGGCGCAATTGCAAAAATCAAAAAAAACGCGCCAAGTGTCGAAATTATGAGTAGCGGATTGTCGGGAACGTTGCTGCCATTACCGTCTCCAGCCGAAGCTGCGATTCCAGAGAATACCTGAAAACCAAAAAACACAAAATTAACGATCAAGCCGACAATTATTAGCAATATCGCGCAAATCCAGCGAGCGCGATAGGTCGTCGCGCACAGGCAAATCATCGCCCATATAAGCATTAATCCCAAGTATATAGTAAGGCGCATGGCGGTAGATTGCCTGATTTGGGGTTGCAGGATAAAAGTTGTGCTGGGTACCAAGCTGAATCCAGCGAAAACCATTCTCTATCTTTACCTCGGCAACTGCGGGCGCTTCGGGTCGGGCCAGTCGACGTGGAAGAATTTTCCGCGGGGCTGGTCCACGCGCTCGTAGGTGTGCGCGCCGAAAAAGTCGCGCTGGCCCTGGAGCAAATTCTGCGGCAGGCGTTCCGCGCGGTAGCCATCGTAATACGCCAGCGCGCTGCTGAAGCACGGCATGGGCACGCCGTATTCCGCGCCGAGCGAGACGACGCGGCGCCAGTTTTCCTGCGCGCTTTCGATTTGCCCGCGGAAATACGGGTCGAGCAGCAAATTCGCCAGTTGCGCGTCGCGCGCGTAGGCCTCGGTGATTTTTTGCAGGAACGCCGCGCGGATGATGCAGCCGCCGCGCCAGATTTGCGCGATTTCGCCAAAGTTGAGCGTCCACTTGTATTCCTTCTGCGCCTCGCGCATGAGTTGGAAGCCCTGCGCATACGAGCAAATTTTCGAGCAATAGAGCGCGTCGTGCACCGCCTGGATGAATTCCGCCGCGTTGCCGGAGAATTTTTTCGCCGGGCCTTTCAAAATTTTCGACGCGGCGACCCGCTCGTCCTTGATCGCGCTGACACAACGGGCAAACACCGCTTCGGCCACCGTCGGCGCGGGCACGCCCATGTCGAGCGCGCTCGTCGAGGTCCACTTGCCGGTGCCTTTTTGCCCGGCGGTGTCGAGGACGACATCCACAAACGGCTTGCCGGTGACCGGGTCCTTCTGCCGCAATACATCGGCAGAAATTTCCATGAGGAAGGAATCGAGCAGGCCGCTGTTCCACTGCGAGAATGCGTCGCCAATGGCGGCGGGGGCCAGGCCGAGCAGGCGCTGGAGCAAGTCATACGCTTCGCAAATCATCTGCATGTCGCCGTATTCGATGCCGTTGTGCACCATCTTCACGTAGTGGCCCGCGCCGTCCGCGCCGATATACGTGGTGCAGGAAAAACCGCCTTGCACCGGCTTGCCCGGCGCCGCACCAGGAATCGGTTTGCCGGTCTTCGGGTCCACTTTCGCCGCGACCGCTTTCCAAATCGGCTCCAGTTCTTTCCACGCGTCCATCGCGCCACCCGGCATGAGCGACGGGCCGAAGCGCGCACCTTCTTCGCCGCCCGAGACGCCGCTGCCGATGAAGCGCAGGTTTTTCTCCTTGAGCCGCTTCTCGCGCGCAATCGTGTCGTTCCAATTCGCGTTGCCGCCGTCGATGATGATGTCGCCCGGCTCAAACAGCGCGGCCAATTCGTCAATCACCGCTTCCGTGCCCGCGCCGGCCTTGACGAGGATGACGACCTTGCGCGGCTTCTTCAGCGACGCCACAAAGTCCGCCAATTTTTCGAAGCCGACGAGGCCGCCGGGAGTGTTCGGATTTTCGGCGACGAACTGCGTCGTCTTCGACGCCGTGCGGTTGAACACGGAAATACGGAAGCCGTGGTCGGCAATGTTGAGCGCGAGGTTCTGGCCCATGACGGCGAGGCCGACGAGCCCGATATCGGAAGTAGCGGTTGGCATGGTGGTAAAAGAGGGACGGCCAGCCTACGGAAACCCATCCCCCGGAAAAAGCTTAAAATGCAGCCACCGGTGACGGCCATGTGAATAACCCAGTTGACCGCCATTTCCCCTTGGCCAATAATTGCCCCCACCCACCCCCAACTAGGATACCCCCCATGCCTTCCCGCCCGCCCCAAACCCACCGTCGGCAAATCCTCAAAGGCGCGGCCGCCCTTGGCCTTGCCGCCGCCCTCCCGCGCTGGTCCCGCCTCTCCGCCGCCGATGCCCCGGCGGTCGTCACCGACTCCAAGACCAAAACTAACACTAAATACAATGTGTTATTCATCATGTCGGACGACATGCGCCCGGAGCTCGATTTCTACGGCAACCCGCTTGTCCAATCCCCCAACCTCGCCGCGCTGGCCAAGTCCGGCGTGATGTTCGAGCGCGGCTACTGCCCCTTTCCGCTGTGCTGCCCCTCGCGCTCGGCGACACTCAATGGCCGCCACGTCATCCATACGGGAGTGTATAGCAACCGCACCTGGTTTGGCGATATCCACCCGGAATTTGTCAGCCTGCCGAAGTATTTCATGCATAACGGGTATATCACCATGCACTCGGGGAAAATTTTCCACGGCGGCATTGATGACACCGAGGCCTGGACCGAAGGCGGCCAAGTACGCTCGCTGGCAGGCGCGGCCGACCCCAACGCCGAAATGGACATCCCATTGCCGCCGCCGGGCCGCACGGGAGTTTTCGGCCAGGCCGCGCGCGGTGCCGCTGCCGCGGCCTCCCCCCAGACTCGACCGGGCGGCTCGGACAGCATCGTCGTCTTGCAAGGCAATGGTGAAAACCACGGCGACTACCACGCCGCCACCCAGGCCGTCAATTATCTCCGCGATTACAAAGGCAAATATGGCGACCAGCCGTTTTTCATGGGCTTCGGCACGGTGAAGCCCCATAGCCCGCCGACCGCCCCGCAAAAATGGTTCGACGCGATTGACGTGAACAAAATCCAGCTGCCGGCGGATTTTGCCCCCAGCCGCAAGTTGCCCGAAGGTTTTCCCGAAGGCTGCCTGCGTCCACGCAATGCCGACTTGTTCATCGGCCGCGACGCGTCGGTCGAAGAAGCC